>JAGKXA010000333.1 GCA_021151615.1 Cellvibrionaceae bacterium
TTCTACGCATCCGCAATCCACAGCCGCGTTGCAATTACTGGCTCAACACCGCGAAAAAATTCATGCTCCGGCAATCTCTGCTGCTGTGGCGGTGGATGGAAAAATCGTTTGGGCGGGTGCGGTGGGTTGGCAAAATATCGAGCACCAAATCCCCGCGACTGCCAGAACGCAATTCCGCATTGGCAGCAGTTCCAAACCGGTAACCGCAACCTTGCTGGCCAAATTATTTCAGGAGGGAAAAATAGACTTGGATAAACCCATATCCTATTACGATTCGAATTTACCCAATGCACAGTGGAACACTATTACCCCGCGCCAGCTGGCCTCTCATTCAAGTGGTCTACCCGATTATTTGGATAATTATGGTGATCTTTGGGGCATGTACTTTCTATTTAAACTCGATAAACGCTACACCTCGGTCCGCGAGTCACTCGAGGTGTTTGACGATACCGCGCTGCTATTTGAACCGGGCAGTCAATTTCACTACACCAGTTTTAATACGGTATTGCAAAGCCTGGTGCTTGAAGCGGTCGCCGGTGAACCTTTTCTCAAGGCTATGCGTCGCAGAATCTTTAAACCCCTGGAAATGAATTCAACAGGCGCTGAATACGAACTTTCCCAATCTGATTCGCTGGCGACATTTTATTGGAACAACGACGGAAAATATCCGGCGTTCCGTCCGGGGCAAACGGTGGACCTAAGCCATAGACTGGCAGGGGGCGGATTCATATCCACCCCCTCGGATATGGTGAAATTGGGGTCAGCCTGGTTGGATGAAAAATTTATCTCCGCTCAAACCCGCCAACTCTTTTGGCAACCACAGAAATTAACGGATGGCTCGGTCAACCCACAAAACTACACACTCGGCTGGCGCTGGGCTGAATATGACGATGGCAAAGGCATCATTAAAAATGCCAACCACGGTGGTGTTTCGCGCGGATCGCAAAGCTGGTTGATGGTAATTCCTGAACAAAAAATGGCGGTCTCAATCATGATCAACGCCAATGTGGAAGAATTCTGGGATTTTGGGCAGGTAAGCATGCCGCTCGCCCGGTTGTTCTTCGAGCATTAATTTCTACCCGACCGAATCCAAATCCCCTATTTCCCACGTCTAGTGAATCAGTGCGTGAGTACCTCTATCAACTTGGGATGAAACCTATGAATACCACAGGCAAGCTCATTTTGGGCAGGGGTCTGGGAATACTGGCGATATTGTTCAGCCTTCCGGCCTTGGCCGCCGAGGGCGAACGGCACATAAGCCTGCAGCAGGATATCGCGGCCGCCGAGCTTGTTCGGGTTGAAGTACCGGCGGGCCAGCTGGAGATTGTCGGCATCTCAGGAACAGACGTGATCGCGGAGGTGACCGCGGTTTGTCAGGAGCAAGACGATCGAGCCTGTTTGAAACTGTTAGCGGATCTGGCTTGGCAGAAAAAAACGGGAAGTACCGCTGAATTCATTTTGATGCCTGCCAGTATTACCGAATTTAACCAAGTGATGCTCAAAGTGAAAATCGGTGTACCGCGCGATAAAGCCTTGGCCGCGCATTTGAGTGCAGGCGAACTTTCGATTTCCGATACCAGCGGTTGCCTGAATGCCGACCTCAACGCTGGCCAAATCAATATTACACTCGCGGAAGACCAGTTGGCTTCGGCCGAGCTGAGTGCCACTGTGGGCGATGTGAAGCTGGTAACACCGAAGGATAAACCCGTCTCTGGTCATCGCTCGCTCTTGGTGGGCGCGCAGATAGAGTGGAACAAAGGCACCGGCAGTTGCCACACCCAGGCCAGTGTGCTGGCAGGGGAAGCCAAACTGACGGTTAAATAGTCAATTAAAACTTGCCAATAAGTTTCGAACAGCTACAATATCTTTCAAATCGAAACTTATTTGGCAAATAAAATGACCAAACGCAACACCCAGCAGCGCCGTCGGGCCATCATAGAACTGCTTAATGAGAGCGGTGAAGTGAGCGTCGAAGCCTTGGCCGAGCAGTTTTCTACCTCCGAAGTCACTATTCGCAAGGATTTGGCCGCGCTTGAGTCCAATGGCTTGTTGCTGCGTCGTTACGGCGGTGCAGTGCCAGTGCCACAGGAACTGATGAGCGATCCGGTGGAAAAAGTTTCAGTTCGTAAGCAAGCCATCGCCAAAGCTGCTGCTGCGCTTATCCGCGATCACAATCGCATCATCCTCGATAGTGGCAGCTCCACTACCGCCGCGCTTTTGCCCGAGTTGTCCGGCAAGCAGGGGCTGGTGGTAATGACCAATTCCCTCAGCATCGCCAACGCCCTGCGCGAATTGGAAAACGAGCCGACCATCCTGATGACCGGTGGCACCTGGGATCCGAAATCCGAAGGCTTTCAGGGTCAACTCGCCGAGCAAATCCTGCGCTCCTATAACTTCGACCAGTTTTTTATCGGCGCCGATGGTTTGGACCTGGAGCGCGGCACGACTACCTTCAACGAACTCTACAGCTTGAGTCGGGTAATGGCGGAAGTTGCGCGCGAAGTGATTGTGATGGCCGAGTCCGACAAAATCGGACGCAAAATCCACAACCTTGAGCTGCCCTGGAGTGCGATCAAAGTGTTGGTGACTGACGCTGGCCTTGATCCACAAGACCAGCAAAAAATTGAACAACAAGGTGTGCAGGTAATTTGCGCGGCTGGCTGATAGGCGTTTTGTAACAAGAGTGACGTTTTAAAATAGTGAGCGAGTTTTAACAACTACAAGCAATTTAACAGAGGGATTTTTCAATGCGTTTATTAACAACGATAGCACCAGTGTTTATCGCCTTGGTGAGTGGAATGGCCAGTGCACAAACCCCAGCAGATTTTAATGGCCTGGAAGCCATAGAAGGCAACTGGAAGCTGGTTAAGGCAACCAGCGAACAGGAGCAAAATTTTCGTTTGCGCTATCACTTTATTGCACGCAATTCAGC
>JAGKXA010000100.1 GCA_021151615.1 Cellvibrionaceae bacterium
GGTTTGGTGCGCATGGCTTCCAAATCTGAACAACCGGTGTAGCCCATCGCAGAACGCACACCGCCCATCATTTGATGCACGATTGCCGTTAGTGAACCTTTGTAAGGAACACGGCCTTCAATACCTTCGGGGACAAGTTTCTCTGCGCCCTGGCTGGCATCTTGAAAATAACGGTCGCTTGAGCCAGAGGTTTGCGCCATAGCACCCAATGAACCCATGCCGCGATAGGCTTTGTAAGTACGACCTTGGAATAATTCCACTTCACCCGGCGCTTCTTCCGTACCGGCGAACATGGAACCCATCATGACGGCATGCGCGCCTGCAACGATTGCTTTGGCGATATCACCTGAGTAGCGAATACCGCCGTCAGCAATCGCCGGTACACCTGTGCCTTTTAACGCAGCAACCACATTGGCGATTGCAGAAATTTGTGGAACACCCACACCGCTGACGATACGGGTTGTACAAATTGAACCCGGGCCGATACCGACTTTTACGGCGTCTGCACCAGCCTCAACTAACGCGAGTGCAGCGGCACCAGTGGCGATATTGCCGCCGATGACTTGTACATCGGGATATTTGGTTTTGATCGCACGCACGCGATCCAATACGTTTTTGCTGTGACCGTGGGCAGTATCCACCACCAACACATCCACCCCGGCCTCAACCAAGGCATCCACGCGGGCATCGGTATCGCGGCTGGTGCCAACGCTAGCACCTACACGCAGGCGACCTTCAGGGTCTTTACACGCACTGGGGTATTTTTCGGCTTTGTTGATGTCTTTTACGGTAATCAAACCGCGCAATTCAAACTTGTCATTAACTACCAACACTTTCTCAATGCGGTGCTTATGCAGAAGATTGCGCACCTCTTCAGGAGTGAAGCCTTCCTTCACAGTCACAAGCTGGGCTTTCGGAGTCATGATACTGGAAACGCTGGCATCCAGATTGGTTTCAAAACGCACATCACGGCCGGTCACAATACCCACCAGGTCGCCATCATGAAGAACCGGAACACCGGAAATATTGTTTTTACGTGTCAGAGCAATAAGATCGCGAATAGTTGCGGTGGAATCGATAGTAATCGGATCTTTCACCACACCGGCTTCGAATTTCTTAACCGCACGCACTTCCGCAGCTTGCTGTTCGATAGTCATATTCTTGTGGATGATGCCAATACCGCCTTCTTGCGCCATAGAAATGGCCAAACGAGCTTCAGTAACGGTATCCATCGCAGCGGAAATCAGAGGGATATTTAGCTGGATCTTGCGAGTCAACTGAGTCTTCAGGGATACATCTTTCGGGGTCACATCCGAAAAACCTGGCACAAGGAGCACATCATCAAACGTGAGGGCTTCTTCAGCAATTCGCAACATAGCTACCAACCTCAAAATAGAGCGGGAAAAATAAACGCGGAATTATAGCGGCTCGATCACCCCCGGTAAACTAAAACAACGAGGAGTCAGCAACTAAAACCACTATATCTTGTGGCTATGCCCCGACTTTCACCTGCTTTTAGGCTACCCGCACAGTGAAGCTTGGCCTAAAATGCGCAGCCAACTGCTTTTGAAACTGCCTGCCATGAATGAACTGTTCAGCAAAACCCCCGAGCGGGAAATCCTCAGTGTCAGCCAGCTTAACCGCCAGGCCCGGCAGCTATTGGAAACCCATTTACCCTTGCTGTGGGTAGAGGGCGAGCTATCAAATGTCTCGATTCCCTCCTCTGGCCACTGGTATTTCACCCTGAAGGATGAGCAGGCCCAGGTTCGCTGCTGCATGTTCCGAAATCGGAATATGGCCGTCAGATTCAAGCCGCAACAAGGGCAGCATGTGCTGGTCCGCGCGCGCGTCAGCCTTTACGAAGGTCGTGGTGACTACCAGATCATCGCCGAACACATGGAAGAAGCCGGCAGCGGCGCCCTGCAACGCGCCTTTGACGAACTCAAGCATCGCCTCTCGGCCGAGGGCTTATTTAACGAAGCCCATAAAAAGCCCTTACCTGAAATCCCAAAGCACATTGCCGTGATTACCTCACCCACAGGCGCTGCCATTCGCGATGTGCTCAGCGTGCTGGAACGTCGTTTCGCCGGCATTCCCGTAACGGTAATTCCAGTGGCCGTACAAGGCAAAGAGTCCGCACCGCAAATCGTGAAAGCAATTGACCTGGCCAACCGCGCCGGTTTGTTTGATGTGATATTGCTGACTCGCGGCGGCGGCTCGATGGAAGACCTCTGGTCGTTTAACGAGGAGATAGTCGCCCGTGCGATTTTTAACAGCCAATTGCCAATCGTGAGCGCCGTGGGTCATGAAGTGGATTTCACTATCGCTGATTTTGTTGCGGATCTGCGCGCACCAACACCGTCTGCCGCCGCTGAAATACTGGTGCCAGATAGCGAGGAATGGCTGGATAAATTTATCGGTTTTGAAGTGTTACTCGAAGAAGCCATGCTGCGAAAACTCGCGCAATTACAAAAACATTTACAGTATTTGCGCCAGCGTTTGCGTCATCCACGCGAGCGTCTGGAACAACAATCACAGCGACTGGATAACCTCGAGTTGCGCCTGAAAAACCAGATAAAAAACCTGTTAAATCGCCACCAACACCAAGTTTCACAGTTGCGCTTGCGCTTGCAGGCTCATCACCCGCAGGTGCGTTTGGCACAGTTGCGCGAGCGGCTGAATAGCGCAGAAACCCAACTGCACAAAGCGCAATTTACTTATCTGGATCGCCAGAAATTACGCCTTGCCACTGCGGCCCGGATGCTCAACACCCTGAGCCCACTCAACACCCTGGAGCGAGGGTTTGCGCTTGTAACTGACATAGAGACCGGCAGCCTGATCAGCCACCAGCAACAACTGAAACCCGGTCAGCGCGTCCACACCAGAGTCGCCCAAGGCGGATTTCAAAGTATTGTTGAAGCAATGGATGGCGAACTCCCCCTTTAACCGCCCCTAAACCGAAATAGACCATTAAAGGTTTTGATTGCGAAGGGCGACAGCCATGAGTATATTGGCCGTACTTCTTGTCGGGGCGCCTTGGCTGAAATTGCATGCGATGCAAATTTGGTACGGAGGCTGAGATGGGCTCGGCCCAACCCGTAGAACCTGAACAGGCTAGAACCTGCGGAGGGAACAAGGCATGTAGCTCACGCTATCCCCCTGCCCTCCGCCTCATTTTCCCGAGGCATTGTGAATACCCAATCCCACCCACAACAAATTGCCATTGCCGGCGCAGGCCTGTTAGGGCGTTTGCTCGCCTGGCGCTTGCGTTTGTTGGGTCATGAGATCACCTTATTTGAATCCGGACAATTGCACCCTGATATAAATTCAGTGCGCGCCGCAGCGTTTACGGCGGCGGGCATGATTGCACCCTTGAGTGAAGCGGTCGTATCCGATGCAAATGTCTATCGAATGGGCCAGTTTGCCCTGCAGCGTTGGCCACAATGGCTAAGCGAATTACCACAATGCGATGTACCGCAACACCATTCACCCAAAAACAATCCAGAGTTATTTTTTGCCAAAGGCAGCCTGCTGGTTGCTCACCCGCAAGATGAAAGCGAACTACAACAATTTGAAAATGAACTGAATTTTGTTGTGCCCAAGTGCCGCAACTATCAATGGTTATCCGGTCATGAAATCCAAGCACTGGAACCGGATTTACACTCGCATTTTATGCGTGGGTTGCTGCTACAAGAAGAAGGCCACCTGCATAACCGCGAATTTTTACAGCAGCTCTGCGACGAATTAATTCGCTTGAATATTGACGTTCGCGAAAACACACCCGTAGACACGGATCAATACACCATTCACTCCAGTTCCGGCAGCGAAAAATTTGATTGGGTTATTGATTGCCGCGGTCTCGGAGCTAAAAGCCAGTTAAAAAACCTGCGCGGCGTACGTGGCGAAACATTGCACGTCGAAACCAGTGAAATTCATTTACAACGCCCGGTACGATTAATGCATCCGCGCTATCAACTTTATGTTGTACCGAAACCCAAGAACCGCTTTATTATTGGTGCAACACAAATCGAAAGCGAAGATCGTTCGCCGGTCACCTTGCAATCATCGCTTGAATTAAGCAGCGCACTTTATACTTTATCGCCCGCCTTTGCAGAAGCGCGCATTATTGAGATGGATACCAATTTACGCCCGGCATTTATGGACAACCTCCCCAAGATTTTCTGCAAGCCCGGGCTGATTATCGCCAATGGTTTATTCCGCCACGGCTACTTGCTAGCACCCGCAGTAGTCGAACAAGTGCTTGCCCAGATAACACAAGACCAAACTATTTTTTTTCCCGATTTACTTCAGGTTTCTCAAGCTTAGATTTTTGCATCAGGTTAATAAACGATGATTCAAGTGAGTGTTAACAACGAAATTAAATCCATAGCCGCTGCAACCCTGTTGAGCGATGCGCTGCACCATTGGGGCTACGGCGATAGCAAAATCGCCGTAGCAATCAATCAGGAATTTGTTCCTCGCTCTACATACGCAGAGCGCGCACTGAGCAACAACGATCAAATCGATATAGTTCGCCCGGTTGGCGGAGGTTAATGCTATGAGTCACGCAATATCCACACAGCTCGCACGCGATTTCACACTTTATGGTGAAACTTTTTCCAGCCGCTTTTTATTGGGCACTGCGCTCTATGCATCGCCACAATTAATGCGCGATTCAATTACACAATCACGTTGCGAAATTGTGACTTTGGGTTTGCGCCGCCAAAACCCTGCGAATCGTGATGGCGATGCGATTTGGCAATATATTCAGGACAGCGGTTGCCGTTTGTTACCCAACACCGCCGGCTGTAAATCTGTGAAGGAAGCGATAACACTGGCAGAAATGTCACGCGAAATTTTTAATACGGACTGGATAAAGCTGGAAGTGGTTGGCGACGATTACAATTTGCAGCCAGATCCGTTTGGCTTGGTCGAAGCGGCAGAAATTCTGATTAGAAAGGGCTTCAAAGTATTACCCTACTGCACTGACGATTTGATTTTATGCAAACGCTTATTGGATGTGGGCTGCGAAGTATTAATGCCCTGGGGGGCTCCTATTGGCACAGGCCAAGGATTATTAAATCGCTACAGCTTACGTAGTTTGCGCGAAAGAATTAAAGATGTACCCATGATTATCGATGCAGGCCTGGGAGCACCTTCGCAAGCCGCAGAAGCGATGGAAATGGGATTCGATGGAATTTTGTTAAACACCGCGGTAGCCAAAGCACATAACCCACCTCTAATGGCAGAAGCATTTGCCGATGCCATTGATGCTGGGCGCAAAGCATTTAAAGCAGGCTTAATGCAAAAACGTCAAACCGCCAACCCTAGCACACCCACTGTTGGACAACCCTTCTGGCATCAGCAATAGAAATCTTCGGCAACAAAAACCGTTCGGCAACAAAATTTTTGGAAAAGGCGAAGCTATGACATTGGCGGCAGCAAAAAGCTGCCAATTTTTTTTAAGCCCGAACCCAATTTTTCAGCAACCTTTGGATTCTTGCAATCACCGCCATTCAAGTAAACCTGCAACATATGTGTTAACCGATGCAAGTGGAAGTTCATTTCCTGCTGCCGCAGCAGTGCATCCTCAACGACTTTACTAATGCTAAGCCCCTGTTGATTTGCAATAGATTGCAAGGATTCACGCAAGTCCTCCTTAAACAATAAACTGCCTTTAAAGGTGGATGCTATGTGCAAGACCACGTTTTGCAAACTATGCAGTTTGCGATCGCCATGGGTATAACCCACTTCGGTAAGCACTGAACTCAACTCGGCAAACCATTGCTGTAAATGGACATTCTGCTGCAGCATACGTTCGGCAAATTCAGGAACCTCGCTGCCCTCCACCACGTTATCAAGCGGAATTTCACTGCGGAAAATCATGGTGCTGACAATTTCACATCCACGATATAGATAGGCGGCACGGTTTAACGCCAGCACCGGAATAACTTCACGCCAACGGCGACCAAGGGGCTTAAAACGATTGTAGTAAATACCGACGATACTGTCCGCCAAGGCGAGAATTTGCCCATGCAGGGATAGCTCACTTTCCACTTTACCCAAGGGATAACCAGTGCCATCGCAACGCTCGTGATGCTCGGCAACAGCAAGAATTAAATCCGCCGGAAATTCAGGAATCTCACGCAATATTTGGCAGGAGATATCAACGTGCCCCTGCAAGGTTTGCCATTCCTCACCGGTTAGCTCCTCTTCTTTTGCAAGAATATAGGGAGGAACATGCATCATGCCAAAATCATGGGTAATTGCAGCCCAAAATACTAACTGGGTTTCTGCAAGCGGCAAACGCATTTCCTGCGCGATAAAAATAGACCACAAGCCCACACTCAGGGTTCGCCGAAACAAATTATTCATTTGCGCTTCCATAACAGTAAGGCGCTGCTGTACCAGCGGAAACTGTTCCAACATTTCACTCACTGGCCGCAAAGAATCCAGTGGATACTTGCGCTCTTCCAACGATTGAAAAAATTCCGTATCGCGGATGGCATCCACCATGTGCTGCAGAAAATCACCATTACTCATGGGGCGCTGTATCTGAACACAGCGAGATAAGGGAGCAGCCAGGATAGTAGATTCAAAAGAGAGAAGTGTTTTATGCGTAATCAAATCACCTGCCGAGAGAATCAGCTTTCCATCACCAGAATAAATATTCTCTGCAGCAACCACGGGATTGGTTACACACAAATGAGCCAGATAAAAATCATATGCTTCCAACCGCAAGGGGTTCCAAGCGGATGAAGTGTTTTTCAGCATTGACGGCTGATCGTACGACATAAAACCATCCGTGCAGAATCGACGCGAGCTTAGAAGTTAAGCGTTAAATTATTGTTAGTTTACGCTGCTGTTTGCAGGTGGCGATTAATACACCAGCAGGATTCGCCACAACCAAACACTGATCAGTCCCACCAACAAACTATAGCCAACCATAGATGCAGCGAAACGCGGAGCCAAATTGTGGCTCACCGCCAATACCCCGGCAGAAATCATGGCCGGCATTGCCGCTTCCAACACCACCACCTGAGCCACTAAACCCCGGACATCAAACAACCACAACGCGAGCCAGGCAAACGCAGGGGACAGCACCAAAATATAAAAACAACCCAACAGCAGAGGCAATAAATGTGCGGACTCCAACTTGAAGCGCCACTGCAACCCCACTGCAACCATCACCACTGGGACAAGTGTAGATGAGATTCGCGCAAGCGCCTCGGCCAACCAATCAGGATAAGTAAAAAAGCGCAGCAGAAAGGCCAACACCAGCGCGATGAAGGAGGGAAAGACTAAAATATTGCGCAGGATTTTCGCGGCCGATGTTGCGCCACCCGCGTAGTAAGCAGCAAGCGCAACACCAAATGTATTGAGTGCTATAAATGTCCCCAACTGATCGTACAGAATTGCATAGGGGATCCCCCTGGCCCCAAGATGCGCTTCAATCAACGGAATCCCTACAAAACCGGTGTTGCCAAGGGGCACCAAGAGCATTAGCGCCCCGGTAATTTCGCGCGACCAGCGCAAGCAACGCGCCGTAAAAAAAGTAATTACCGCACTAAAAAACATAACAACCCAGGCAACCACTACTGGAATAAGCGCCTCATGGTTCAAAGTAAGCTGGGGAATTTCGGCCAATATCAATGCCGGTAAAGCAACGTAAATCACATAGCCATTAAGCGAGGCAGGCGCATTTTCCGGCAAATGTTTACTGCGTTGGAATATCAAACCAACCAGCAAACAGATAATTACTACAGCGATATTGGACATGGAGGGAAATCAACAATCAAATATAATAAACGCAGTATTACTTTAGCCAAGCAATAGCTAACAACAAACTAAATCCGCACTTGGCTTGAAAGAAAGCAATAAAACACAGATTACCCAGAACTAAAGGGCAATTTGAGAGCAAGCAAGATAGTAACCTGGGTTTATGTGGTGCCCGAGGCCGGACTTGAACCGGCACGACCAAAAGATCGACAGATTTTAAATCTGTTGTGTCTACCGATTTCACCACTCGGGCGGAGTGCTTTTACGTCGGTACGTAAAAGGAAGAAAATGGAGGCGCGATCCGGAGTCGAACCGGACTAGCTGGATTTGCAATCCAGAGCATAACCGCTTTGCTATCGCGCCTTTTCGAGAGGCCGCAATTCTAGCGGACTCATTTTGAAAATCCTAGTCTTTTATATAACTGAACCAAAGGTTTTTTAACGTTTGATTAAATGCTGTGCAGGTCGATCAAAAGACGTTATTAATCAGGAGCTTTGGGTAACAAAAACGGCCAAGCTGCACGCAGATAAAGCACCATTGACCAAAGTGTCAATGCCGCAGCACCAGCCAGGGAGATGTAGCCAAGCGGCATCAAGAGCGGAATATCCATCAACAATACAATAATGGCCGTCATTTGCAGTGTGGTTTTAATCTTGCCGATATAAGACACAGCAACACTGGCGCGTTGCCCCAATTCCGCCATCCATTCGCGCAAGGCAGAAATAATAATTTCACGCCCGACAATCACTGCAGCGGCCACAACAAACCATACCGAGTTGTGATGCAACGTCACCAATAACAGCAATGCAATGGCCACCATCAGCTTATCGGCCACCGGATCAAGAAAGGCCCCGAAAGGTGTGCTCTGGTTGTATTTGCGCGCAACATAGCCATCTGCCCAATCGGTAATGGCAGCAACACTAAAAATAAGAGAGGAGACAAAATGCGCCCAACTGAACGGCAGGTAAAAGACCACAACAAACAATGGGATAAGGAAGATCCGCATCAGGGTCAGTTGGTTGGCAAGCGTCATAGGCAATTCTCTGGACCGGATGAACAAATCAGTAAAACGGGCGCGATAATACACCAGCAAAGCGGCTTTCACATCCCGTGACTTAAATGTCAGGAATAAAAAATATCATTCATTATGGAAAAACGCGTGGATTTCTTCAGCCAATCTCTGACTAATACCGCTCACGCGCGCCAGATCATCCACGCTGGCATTCTGCACTTCCTGCAAACCGCCAAAGTGCCGCAATAACTCCCGACGACGGGTTGCGCCAATACCTGGAATATCCTCCAGGGTTGAAGTCTTGCGCTTTTTATCACGGCGCTGCTTGTGACCAGTGATTGCAAAACGATGGGACTCATCGCGAATATGCTGGATCAAATGCAATGCGGGCGAATCACCCGGCAAAACGATCTCCGCACCTGAATCACCATCGAATAAGGTTTCAAAGCCAGCTTTACGCGTGGTGCCCTTCGCAACCCCAATCAACTGCACACCCTGTACCCCCAATTCCCCGAGAACCTCTATCGCCCTACCCAACTGCCCTTTTCCCCCATCAATCAGGAGAATATCCGGCAATTTACCTTCACCATTTTGTAAGCGGGTATAACGGCGCGTTAGCGCTTGGGCCATAGCGGCGTAATCATCACCACCGGTAATGCCTTCAATATTAAAGCGGCGATAATCCGATTTAAGCGGGCCGTTAATATCAAATACCACGCAGCTTGCAACAGTTAACTCGCCACTACTGTGACTGATATCAAAACATTCCAAACGCTGCGGCGTTTCATCAAGCCCCAGCGCCTCCTGTAAAGCAACAAAACGATCCAGGGAGTTCTTCTTGCTATTCACATGGGCGATTAGATTTTGCAATGCCGCCGTTGCCGCCATCTGCAACCATTTGGCCCTATGGCTGCGCACCTGATGGTTAATAAACACCTGGCGCCCCACAGCCTGCTGCAAAGCAGCGCTGATTAACTCCACATCATCCAATGCCTGACTAACAATAATTTCACGCGGAATTTCACGCCCGCTACTCGCCAAATAAAATTGCGGAATAAATTCAGCGAGGATTTCCGCCGGAGTTTCGGCCAGTGTTGATGAGGGATAAAAGCTGCGGCTACCGAGAATACGCCCCTGGCGAATAAATAAAATATGCACACAAATTGCCGCTGCACGCATTTCTGCGGCAATCACATCAATATCGCCATTCCCCTCTTCAATCACCTGCTGTGATTGTACGGTACGCAACGCCGTAATTTGGTCGCGATAAGTCGCAGCTTTTTCAAACTGCAATTGCTGGGATGCGGAGTCCATTTGATCGGCCAGCTCGCTTAGCAATTTATCACTGTTGCCTGTTAAAAACAGTTGTGTGTGATGTAAATCGGTTTTGTAATCCTCAGGAGAGATAAATTCTACGCAGGGTGCTGAGCATCGCTTGATTTGATATTGCAGACATGGACGTGTGCGATTGTTAAACACACTGTCTTCACATTGGCGCACTCGGAAGGTTTTTTGTAGAAAATTCAAACTTTCTTTAACTGCCCCTACATTTGGGAATGGCCCAAAGTAATCACCGCGTTTTTTCTTTGCTCCGCGATGAAAAGAAATACGCGGGTAATCCTCACCACTGGAAATAAAAATATAGGGATAGGATTTATCGTCACGCAGCAAAATATTGTACGGGGGACGATTGGATTTAATCAGGTTCTGCTCAAGGATTAGGGCTTCTGTTTCGCTTGCCGTGACAGTGACTTCTACCCGCGCGATCTTTGCTACTAGCGCCTGGGTTTTGGGTGATAAGCCGGTTTTACGAAAATAACTCGATAGGCGCGCTTTTAAATTTTTAGCTTTACCAACATACAAAATTGCACCGTCACCACCAAACATTTGGTAGATACCGGGCTGCTGTGTGGTATTGGCGAGGAAACGGGAGGAATCAAAAAGCTCAGCGCTGTCTTGCGTCATTGAAACAGGTCTGCAGAAAGAAAAAGCAGTCGTTTATACGACTGCTTCCGGATCGAGAAGATTGTGTTTTACTGCCAGTAAGGTTAATTCCACATCACTATTGATATCGAGCTTTTCAAAAATACGGTAACGATAAGAGTTTACTGTTTTGGGACTGACACAAAAGGTGTTGGCAATATCATTCACCTTTTGACCATTGGCTATCAGCATCGCCGTTTGCAACTCACGCTGGGACAATTTTTCAAACGGAGACTCCTGGTTGTTGCCACCGGAGAAAGTCTTGAGTGCGAGTTGCTGGGCGATACTATTGCTCATATAAAGATCGCCACGCGTCACTTTATTGATCGCATCAGTGATTTCAGTAAATTCCGCACCCTTGGTGACGTAACCAACCGCGCCCGCTTGCATCAAGCGAGTGGGATACAGGTCATCATCACACGCAGTGACAGCAATAATTTTAATTACCGGATTCACGGTCAATAGTTTTTCCCCATGCGAACTAGATCGTGATCATCGACTACGAGAATCTTTGTCAAACTAGCCCCCAAACCCGAAACCGGATACATGACACTGTTGTTATTGATGGCCAACCATTTGCTGGCACATTTTTACAGATTGTAGTGAGAGTCTGAGCAAACTACCACTCTTAAATGCCTCTTTTAAGCTTGCTTAAATGCCAATTATCGGGAAGATGATTGTTTTTTATTACTTTATGCAGAGCCGATCCATCAGGATTTTAGGTTATGCACCAAAACGATGAGGTTGGTATGGCTTTGCAGTATTAATGGATTTCTGCAATCCGGGTTTTAAGGATAGACACGCGGCTCCATTTCCAGCACAACCCCGAACTTTTCCTGAACACTGGCAACAACTTTATCGGCCAGCTGCAGGATAAGTTTACCCTCAAGCTTACCCGGGTTTGTCAGTACAAGTGCTTGATCCTGATGTACTTTTACACCATTTACTTCCCTGCCCCGCCAACCTGCCTGATCAATCAACCAGCCAGCAGCCAGCTTTACCTGACCGGCATCAACCGGATAGGACACAAGCGCCGGATAAGATGATTTCAAGTGTTCAAATTGCGCAAAAGGAATAATGGGGTTTTTGAAGAAACTACCCACGTTGGGAATCTTCGCCGGGTCAGGTAATTTTGACTGGCGAATAGCGACAACCGCCGCGCTCACCTGTTCCGGTGTGATCTCGCCCTCTGGAATACCCGCGAGAGCAGCCCTGAGTGCCGGATACTCCAGGTTAAGACAAGGAGTTTTACGCAGTTTGAAGGTTACCGACGTAATAATGTACTGATCTTTCAGGGATTGCTTGAAAATACTATCGCGATAACCGAACTGACAGCTCTCGTTAGTGAAGGTCACCATCAATCCGGATTGGATATTCAGCGCACTCAGTTCAGCCAATACGTCTTTCAGCTCAACCCCATATGCACCAATATTCTGGATTGGCGCAGCACCCACACTACCGGGAATGAGAGACAGGTTCTCCAATCCATAAAAACCATTATCCAGCGTGTGCTCTACCAGCTCGTGCCAATTTTCACCCGCAGCCACTTTCAACCAGATAAATTCATCATTTTCTTCAACCAGATCCATTCCGCGCGTTTTCATTTGCAGAACCAGGCCGGGAAAATCACCGCGCAATATGATATTGCTACCGCCCCCTAATACCAGCAATGGCAATTTTTCAACGTGTGAAAAAGCCATTGCCTCAAGCAGTTCATCATCGCTTTGCACACTGACAAAGTAATTGGCCACCGCAGGTACAGCGAGGGTATTAAATTTCTGGAGATTAAAATGCGGCAAAAAAAGTGGCACAGCGAAAACCTGTCAGTGATTAAAAATGGATTGAGAGAGTATCAATAAAGCCGCTGGCAGATATGCGCCAACAAGCCCTCCGCCGCTTCTTCGACCAGATCCAAAACCAATTCAAACCCGTCGTTTCCACCATAATAAGGATCGGGAACTTCACGATGGCTTTTATCTGAACCAAATTCCAGAAAGAGCCCGAGATGACCCGTAAAGTGCGTCGGCTTTAGTCGCTGCAAATCGCGCAAGTTGGAATTATCCATTGCCAGTAAATAATCAAATTCATCAAAATCAGCAGCGCTCACCTGACGCGCGCGCAAAACAGACAAATCATAACCGCGCTTTTTTGCCGCCGCGACAGTGCGGGAGTCGGGCGCTTTACCGATATGCCAATCGCCAGTACCGGCGGAATCCACGATAATTTTTTGGTCCAGCTTTTCACGTTTAACCAGTTCGCGAAAAATCCCATCGGCGGTTGGCGAGCGGCAAATATTACCCAAGCAGACAAATAACACTTTAGTCATTATCAATTTTCCAATAAAGCTTTTACACGCAACAAATCGGCTTCAGTATCTACCCCACCGGGAACCTGCGCACAAGCTTCAGCAATATGAATGGCTTCACCATTGGCCAACACACGCAATTGTTCCAGCGATTCAATTTTTTCCAGCGTTGCCTGCGGCCAGGTAATAAAACGATTCAGTAGCGCCACACGATAGGCATAGATACCGATATGACGCTGCGCCGGAAACTCCGATGGCAATGTATTTACCTCGGGCTGCGCAAAGTGATCACGCGGCCAGGGAATTGGCGCGCGACTGAAATACAGCGCCTTGCCGTGCTGATCTGCTACCGCCTTTACAATGTTGGGATTGCGAAAATCATCCAACGTATGAATGGGTTCACTCAGGGTAGCAACACTGGAGTAGGTATTTTCAGCCAAATTTTTTGCTACCTGATTAATAACCGCCGGAGGAATTAAAGGCTCATCGCCTTGCACATTGACGATAATGTCATCCGGCTTTAACCCCAACTGCGCAGCAACTTCCTGTAAACGATCAGTACCGGAATTATGCGAAGCCAATGTCATACAAACAGGGGCACCAAAACTTTTTACAACGGTCTCAATACGCGCATCATCGGTCGCGATAATAACTTTTACTGCAGCGCTTTCGCAGGCACGCTCATAAACGTGCTGAATCATAGGTTTACCCGCAATTTCTTTCAGCGGTTTTGCCGGTAAGCGCGTAGAAGCATAGCGCGCTGGAATCACAACATAGAAGCTCATATTTTTGACCCAATTTAACAGTGCAAAAAATTATTTCAGGGGAAAGCGGGACTGCTTGCGCGCAATTACCCGTTCCAGCTTTTGCGCAAATGCAGGCCAGAATGACTCAGGTAATTCTGCGCTTACCGGTAAATAAAACCAGTTATCCCGCGCAAATGCCCGACACTTAACGGCGTCTTTTTCAGTCATTACCACAGGTAGATCATCGGTAAATTTAAAATCATCTGCCACAAAGCGGTGATGATCAGAAAACCTATGCAACTGCGCTTGAAACCCCAATTGGGCAAGGGTATCCACAAAGCGTTGAGGATTGCCGATGCCCGCAACCGCGGTTATTTGATTCGGCAAATCTGAGCACGCGATTTTTTTGCCCGACGTTAACTGAATCAATTCTCCCGGTTGGATTTGCATGGGAATAAAAAACAGTGTTTCGCCATTCACTGCCGGCAGCACAAAATTATCGGCAGGAGAATTCACCACAACCCAATCGACTGTTTTCAAACGCGCTGCAGATTCGCGCAAAGGCCCAACCGGCAAACGCCAGCCATTACCCAAGCCACGCTGGCCGTCTACGACTGCAATTTCAATATCGCGCCCCAAACGATAATGCTGCAAACCATCGTCGCTTAACAAAATATCGCAGCCTTGATCCTCAAGCAGCTTGCCGTTGGCAATACGATCTGCACCAACAACAACCGGCACATGGGTTTGTTGGAAAATAGCCAGGGGCTCATCGCCTGCTTCGTTGGCCGTGCTGACCGATGTTAGTAAATAAGGATAAGAAGGTGCTTCACCACCGTAACCGCGACTCATGACACCGGGGTGATAACCTCGCGCTTGCAACCACTTAACCAAGGTGATGATCAGCGGCGTTTTTCCGGTTCCACCTACCGAGATATTCCCCACTACAATCACCGGGGTAGGTAGATCCTTTTTCTGGTAGCGTAAAATCAAAAAGCGGCGCAGCCCGGCCAGAGCAATAAATAGCCACATCAACGGCAACAGCCAGAGAGTCCAGCGCGCAGTGCCATACCAGGCGGCCAGCCAGGGTTCCTGCGGATTAGAGGACGAATGTTGGGAGGTTTGAGAACTCAAAGGGCTGCCTGTAAAAACAAAATGGACTTTTGCAGCTAACTTAGCATTTGCAGCCAGCTATAAAAGTCCATTAAACCTAATAAAATCTGTTGATTGCGCCTGGGCGATGATTGTAGCCGAGTCGCTAGTCTTTTTCAGGTTCGGGTTGGCGGGTGGTGATGCTTAAATGCGCAAAGCCCAGTTGCCCAGCCGCATCCATAGCCTGAACCACGGCCTGGTGGGGCGTTTTGGCATCCGCCGTAATCACCAACGGCACTTTGTTATTGCCTTCAGAGAGTTTGGTAATTGCTGTTTTTAAAGTTTCCACCTTGTTGTTAACCAGGACCTGATTATTCACCGCATAGCTACCATCGGCCGCAATCAAAATCTCGATTTGCTTGGGCAATTCACTGTTCTGCTCCCCTACTGCTTCGGGCAAATCCACGCTCAGTTGGGTGCGCTTGGTGAAGGTGGTGGAAACCATGAAAAAGATCAACAGGAGAAACACCACATCGATCAGTGGTGTCAGGTTGATCCCCTCATCTTCTGTGCGTTGGCGACGAAATTTCACAATAGAACTCCGCGCCTTAAACCAGTTTCACGTCAACGCGGCGATCGCTGTGCAACGCATCTACCAACTTAATCGCTTCGTCTTCCATGGTCACCACTATGGCATCAATGCGGCGCTGAAAAAACCGGTGCGCAATAGTGGCTGGAATCGCCACAATCAAACCCGCCGCCGTTGTATAAAGCGCAACCGAAATACCTCCCGCGAGCACTGCAGTATCACCATTACCTTGCAACATAATGGCATTAAAGGTCTGGATCATCCCGAATACGGTACCCAACAAGCCTAGCAAAGGCGCGATATTTGCCACGGTACCCAGCACATTCACGTAGCGCTCCAGGTCATGGATTACCTGATTAGCGGCTTCCTGTACCGAATCCTTCATCACCTCACGGCCATGTTTGGAGTTGCTCAGGCCGGCGGCCAAGATTTGACCCAAGGGGGAGGATTGCTTCAACTCGCGCAACTTGGTGGCATCCAGCTGGTTGTTTTTAATCCAGGTCCACACCTGGGCCAGCAGGGTTTTAGGGGCGATTTTGGCGGGGTTGAGCGTCCAATAGCGCTCGGCGCTAATGGCAATCACAATCAACGAACAGGCCAGAATCGGCCACATCAAAATACCACCGGCTAAAAAAATCTCTATCACAGACAGCTTCCTCTTATTCTTGGGCTGGGCGCAGCGCCAGATCTAAACGCGGCGTAACATACCATATGCCACGGCAATTGCCATGGGCTAGCCAGCTTTGGCTGTAAATGTGTGAAGAAGTTTCAAGTCAGGATGCGGAGAAAAAACAGCTATTCAGATTCCGGCTACTCGAATCATGTAATAAGTCTTTCGCCGGATAGTAGAAATGGATTAACTTTCAACAGCTAACATCAGGTTATGTTGATCTATGGGTATACTTTTATTGCGCAAGCTAATTCCAGCAGTTGGATCAAAACTGGCAATAGCCTGAATGAGTGAATCAATATTGACTCCACCGGAACGCAGATTTTTTAACTCGTCGTGCATAGCAATTGTTTCATCAGTTACTCGCCCCACCTTGCTATTTTCAAACACTGCGTCATTTTCAAACGCCACCTCATAGTTCGCGATCATACTGCCAAGATCGAACCTAGCAGTAAGTGCAGGTGATGGAATGAGATTTTTTGCTACAGCAGATACAGTAAGCGATTTTGGTAATGAAATATTACCTGCCGCATCTTTCGCCGTAATATTCACCGTTTGATTGACAGTCAACGCCGTTCCCAGGGTAATGGAGTATGCCCCTGTGGTCGCATTGGCAGTCACACTACCCAATAACGAGCCCGAGGTGTTTTTAACCTCAACAATACTACCCGCTTCGGCACTACCCGTAATGACTTTACGTGCAGAATTAATACTTGCCGAAGGTGCAGCAGGAGGTGTTTTGTCAGGCGCGATTAACAACTTGATATCAGATACATTTCCCGCAGCATCTTTGGCAGTGATTTTCACCGTTTCTTTATTAATCAACGCAGTACTTAACGTGATTGAGTAATCTCCTGTAGTTACATTAGCTGTCGTTGTTTTTAATTGCGTACCAGCAGCATTTTTAACAATTACCGTGCTACCCGGTTCCGCCTTACCGGAAATGACTTTACCTGCGGCATCAAAGCTCGCACTTGGTACAGAGGGCGCTATTAGATCAGGTGTATTAAGCGTTTTCGGAAGCGATATATTGCCTGCCGAATCTTCAAATTTGACGATTATCGGCGCTCCAGTGAGGTATTTTTTATCAAGGAAAAGTTGGAAGTGATCCTGATTCGTATCAGTTTGCCCAGAGGCAATTAACGTTTCACTGGCATCATAAACCTTAACTATGGTATTTCTTTCTCCCTCACCTTCAATTCTGGTTCCCCTGGCATCGTTGTAAATATTGAAAATACCAAGCCAAGGTTCTACATGATCCGTTTGAGGCAGATCATCAAAACTCAGGGTTTCACCGTTGGAAAACTTAATGGTTTCAATTTTCCCATCAAGATAGGAAATGCGGTTATCCAAATTCCAATTCGAAAATACAATTCTGTCGTAGGGTGAATTTTTGAAACCAACCTCTACACCCGCAGCAATCTGGGTAAACACCAGATCATTTTTTGTTATTCCTACCCCAAGCTCAAGAATATCAATACCTGCTGCATCCAGCACATAATCATACCCATCCCCTAAATTATAACGGTAGATGTCATGCCCACCCTTATCCGAAATTACATCATCACCTGTGCCACCGATATAAATGTTATTATCAGGACCACCTTCGTAATTGCTGTATTCATTTTCCAGGAAATCCACTCCCGAACCGCCATCAAGTACATGACTGCCATTTGTATGAAGAGTGTCATTACCATTTCCACCATAAAGTGTGCTCGCTCCATTTTCAGCATACAAGTAATCATCGCCGTCATAGCCCCAAAGCGGCATGTCGCGCGATGTGTACAAAGCATCTGCGGTAATAGTGCCTTTGGTTGTCAGTAAACTAACTTGATCGAACGTTAACGAAACCCCACTCTCAAATTTAATTAAGTCGAAACTTCCCGATGAACGGTCAGCACTAAAATAGTTATAAATACTGATTCTATCTTCCGTACCCTGGATGGTTATCACAAGCCCTTCAAATCGGTCATAAATTAAGGATATATCACCAGGAAGAATGCCGGCTGATAACTGAAGGACATCTGCATTAGTTGAGGTAGTATTCCAGCTACTCGCAATATGGTCTTTACCATCACCACGGCCAAAGATAAAAATATCATTTCCAGTACCGCCATCTAAAACATCGTTGCCCTTGCCACCTGCAAGCGTGTCATTGCCTGCACCAGCACTGATAGTGTCATTCCCCGCACCACCGCTGATGGTATCAGCAGTTGCGTAGCCAAATAGCTGGTCATCCGCTTCAGTGGCGACAAGAACTTTTTCTTTAATAGTAGCGATGCTCCAGATATCACCATTAGCAAATTTGATTTGCTCAATCTTATTTACCGATGAGACATCGTTGCGGAAATAATCCCTTACCAACACAATGGACAGGTCATCAGCCAGAGTTAGTTTTAAATCGTTGTTGATTCGCTTAACAGATATTTCCGACGGCAGGATTCCATCAGTGATCTGGATTACATCCGTCTTACTTGTGGTTGCGTCATTATTCCGGATTTCATCATGGCCGGAATCCCTACTAAAAAGGTAGGTGTCGCTTCCAGCACCACCATCGAGGAAATCATTGCCAGCACCGCCATCTAGTGTGTCATTACCGGTAACACCTGTAAGAACATCATCACCAACCCCACCAGTTAATACATCTGGAGCAGAGGTGCCCTGCATATCTCTAACTTCCACCACTGGGGCATAACTAGTAATAGATTTAATTTCAGACGAGTTCCAAATAGTGCCATCGGAAAATTTAATTGCGTCTAAATCCAAGCCTCCAAGAGAAGTGTCACCTCGCACATAAATAGAGTCCCCAGTATTATTCAGCTTAAATAAGAAGCCATCATCCAGTTTAAATACAAATATGTTTTCCGGTGAGATTCCAGGGCCAAACGAGAAAGTATCAGCGGCATCGGCAAACACTACATCCTGGCCTGCCCCCCGATCAAATACAAAAAGATCCGCACCTCCAGCCCCCACTAAACGATCATTACCCGTGCCACCCGTTATGACATCATCACCCGCACCCGCTTGAATATCATCATTACCAGCATCTCCGTGGAGGAGGTCATGACCGCTATAGGATTCAATGATATCGTCACCTGCATTCCCCTGAATAACGCTGCTCTGCTCAAAGCCATAGAGAACATCACTTCTGTCAGAACCTTTAAGAGCCAAAGCGCGAATTGCATTAGCATTCAGCTCATAACCATCGGCAAATTTTATCGCTTTGATGTAATCGGGATTGGTACCCGCGTGCAAAAAATAGCTATCAACAGTAATTGAATTAAGGCTGTTTTTAAACGAAATAATCAGTGAGCCTCCCGTTGTTGTCGATCCCCGGGTTATCACCAAATCAGCCGGATTTATGCTGCCACCGAACTCAATGACATCAGTCTTTAGGAGTGGATGCTCGAAACCATAATCAGCAACGGTGTCATTGCCAAAACCTGCCTCAAAGAAATAATGGTTAGATCCATGCCCGCCAACAAGAATATCGTTGTCAACATCTCCTACAATAGAATCATCTCCGTCCCCGCCTATTAGCATGTCATTTCCGGCCCCACCAAACAGCTTGTCTGAGCCATCATGACCGGTGAGGGTATCGTTTCCTGCAAGACCATAGATTTCGTTATGACCTTCATATCCATAAATTGAGTCGTTGTTTTCTGTAGGGATGAGTACCCTAGCTTTCACATCATCGACATTCCATTCTGTTCCATCATGGAATCTAAAGGTTTCAACAACATTCTCACTGGTAGCATCTCGTAAAAAGAAATTGCTTACCGTTAGACTGTCACGCCGTTCTTGAATTTGAACGATTAAATTGTCGTTGAGGCGCGAGAAAATCACATTCTGTGTGGTTATGAATTCACCAAATTGGACAATGTCCGAGTTACCAAAATTGTTATTGTCAAAAGTTCCATTTTCAATAGTGTCATTACCTGAACCAATGGAAAACAAGTAAGTGTCTGCCCCCATCTCTCCAGACAACCGATCATCACCAAAACCGCCATCAATAATGTCATCTCCGAAACCACCATTTATTATATCGGTACCACGCCCCCCGTTAATGCATTCATCATCAACAGATCCTGTGAGGGAGTCGTTTTGATCGGTGCCTTTAATTTGAATAAGGAAATTTGGATCACTCAGGAAATCCTGAATATCCAAAATTTCCCCACTGGAGAATTTAAGGGCTTCAATAGTGCTCTGTGTAAATGACCTATTGATATCAAAAGCGTTTTCAATTCGAATGTAACTGCCGTCAAGTAGGCGAATAACAAGGTCATAACCCTGTCTCTGCCGAACAATATCGCTGGCATTGATACCATTTGAAAACTCGAGTTGATCTATACCGGTGGTATCTATGATCGTATCGTTACCATCACCGTAAGTATATTGATAAACATCATTACCCGTTCCACCATTAAGGAAATCTGCTCCTGTTGCCCCACGAAGAATATCGTCTCCAGTATCGCCATAGATATGATCTTCACCCTCTCCCCCATCCAATGTATCATTCCCGTTGTCGCCAATTAATTGATCATTACCACCAAAACCTTTCAATAAATCTGCGATGGAAGTACCAACAATTACTTCGTCGTGTGAATGTAAGAATGACAGCATTTCAGCGCGCACTTCTGCCGGCAACAGGCTTGCCGCACTTTCAATCTCAGCAATCAATGAGTCATAAAGGGCATCTGAGTACATATCAAGACCACGGATAGTTACTACGTACTCGGCCAGTGCTCGTGGAGCAAATTCATTGCCCACCAAAAAATCACTAGCAAACAAATCCACAACTATTGAATAATCGGCAGTCCATACACCATCGACCTCAGAAAAATCCGTTAAACCGATTAAATCCCTCATATGTGAGCCAGCCATCAATTGCGAATACACGGATTGCACAAGCTCTTTGTAAGATTTTTTCACTGAATCAGCATATTCACCAAATGGCTTCTCCTGAAATGCAGGCTGCCCCCAAAAGGATTCCATAATAGCCAATGTAGTAGCATCAACCTTATCACCTCTTGATCCAGCAACAACACCTTCAGCTCCGGTCCATATCACTAGTATTTCCCGCAGAAGCTCTCGCCTTTTTTCAGGATTTAACTCGAATGAAAAACGCTGCACTTTTTTCTGAAGATCGCCACTGGCATCAATCGCCATTGCTTGGTGTAACGAGTAGGTATTCCCAAAACCAATGGCATTGGGAAGCCTTTTGATGGCATCGGAAATTGGTGCATTACCTTGCAACTCAGCCACGGGTACAGTGATTCTCCGATCCGATTCAAACCACAAGGTATTTGTAATTCCGTGGGTTGCATTGTTATAAGTGAATCTACCCGCTTCACGGTGATCAACGTTATTCGAATCGCGGGTATTGATATTTGTAAAGGCTGTGGCGATTGATTTTATATCAAGCTCGCTGAGTGTTTTTAATTCCCCGGCATCAGCAATACCATTGCTGTTTGTATCCCGCCACACACGCAGGCTGGAATAAACTGCATCATTCGCATCCACTGCACCATCCTGGTTAAAATCAAACTCTGCCAGAGCCTCAAAGCCATGCTCTGCATACTTACCACTACTCAATAGTGTTTCCGTACCAAAGAGTTCGGCACCACCATCAATGAAGTTATTATTATTTCGATCCAGCACCAACAGACCATCCTCAGGTGCAACCCAACTTGTCCGCTCCGCGAACCCGCTGTTATCGAGGTCGAAATGAATACCGCGAGACATGGACAAAGTCTTAACAACTCCGTCACCGCTTAAATCGAGGGCTAGTGGATCGCGAGGTGGAGGTGGGGGTAAATGGGGAGGCTCTGGCTCAGGTAGGGGCACCATTTTAATTGCATCATCCCATCTAATCCATTCACCATCGGCGCCTTTGAGTGGATAATTTAAATCTATTGATTGTCCGTCAGCACCTAAGGTTAAGTCAGTTGCTGCATTGCCATTTCTATCTACGAACCTATAGGTTACTGTGCCGTCCGGGTTACGCAAAACGGATGCAATATGATCGTTACTATGGGGAAAGCCGATAAAATAAGCAGATTCATTAACACCTTCTGAACTAGAGTCAGAAACGGCCGCCAATATTTTTGAGGTTCCCGAATCGTCATTGAAATATACTTCGATTAACGTATACCCATCCTTCTGCGTTTCTTTAATTGAAATTATTGGATCAGCAGGAGGGGTTGATGGCTCATTTGGGTCAGTAGGCTCTGGATCAGTCGAGGGATCTTGCGGCTCTTTAGGTGGGTCAACGGGGGTAGGATTAGATTGTGCTGGTTCATCTGCATCATTCAAACCAGGAGAAAGAATAATCTTAGAGGGCTTGAACTTTACGCCATCCACTATTATTCCATCCTCTGCCAAATCCGCTTTTAAATCTTCTATCAAATCGTTAAGGTCATTAAATAACTTGTCATGGCGCGCTTTGGATAGCTCCTTGTATCCCCCACTACTGGGTAAATCTACTACCGTATCCAAGTATTTTTCTATCGTGGCTTTGTTATTTTTTAATTTGTTATAAAGCTTTTGTTTGTCTGCCGTAGAGAGGCTATCTATAAACTGTGCACCTTCGGCGATTCGCCTTACTTGCAACCCATAAGAACGACCATCTATTTTTTTATCGCCATCAAAATCCCTCTGCTTGTTGCTTCCATAAACGATTTCATAATAGGCATCTGCCCAGTTTTTATCGCGCAGGGCGGTAGATAAATTTGTGCCTATAATTCCTGCACCACCATTAAAGGCAAGGGATAGCAATGAATCTTTTTGGGATTGAGTCAAACCATCCCATATTTCTTGAGCCTTCGCTGAATCAACGTCAGTCAATTTATTGTCAATTTGTTTGATTATTTTATCTTCAAAATCTTCTATCGCCTCATCGAATACTGGCTCCATTTCATCTTTTGTTGAGCCATACCCCTCAGTATCTATAACGTCCTTATCTTTAAACTCGAATTTATCCTGTGCCGCCGACTTATCGGCTTCACTCATAAGCTCTCTATACTCCTCAAGTTTATTATTTACATCATTGATTTTTGATGATTTATTCGAGCTAGACCAAGTATTCTGCCTAAACAAACCTAACAAATCTGAAACCAAAGAATTATAATCATCCGGCAAAGTTTCTGCAGAATAACCAAATTGCGCAAGTACAAGTTTTAATACATCTTCATTTCGCAAATTATAACCAACACCAATAGTTGGAACTCCCGCATGATCCAAATAAATTGGATCTTTAAATCCCTCATGGCTTCCAATTTCCTCAAATAAACTCATGTTCCTTACTCCTTTAGACTAAAATTATTTGTTAAACCAAAAACTACACACCGCAGGTGTTTTCCCATATGTGTTTCTTTTTTCATTGGGACTACTATTAATCTTCCAAATATTCACCCATTGCTTGTCAGCCCAAAGACTTTCCGCATTCATTGAGTTTAATCCTACATGATCAACACTAAAATATTGATTATCAAAATAAACAAATGCTTCTCCATCCAAAAAAAACAATTTTTCATTTTTTATCGTCATATACAATGATTCAAATCCAACATCCTTTGTTTTTTTAAATTTTTCATCGATACTTGTTTTTCTCCAATTTTTATTAGCTTCAGATTGTACTTTTGCTAACTCACCCTTGCCAAGAAAATCACAAATTCGCCCAGGATACGTCTCCTTAATTACCTGATCAGGAATACCATCCTGATCCAAATCCCAACTAGCCTCACTTAACCCTCTATACCCCATTGCATATTCTAGCTTACGCTCAGACCAAATTTTTTCCCATTCTTTGTGATACTTATTTTCATAAATAAATTTATCTAATTTTTCTAATTTATTACCCTTTATCTGTCTAAACTCAACAGGTTCTATTTTTGAATTGGACAAATCCGGCAATTTACACGCGCGCAACTCTTCCCGAGGTGTACTATTAAGTATGTTTAAATACTCGCCGCATACTGGTGTACCGCGCCCCCTTGTCAAAACAAAATTGGGATTATTCGAACCATCAAGTGCGGAAACATTTTCACCATCAATTATTTCACCAAGACGAGCGCCATACAAAGTATTAAGACAAGATGGATCAGTACATTGACTGCGAATCCATTTAAGCCAATTACGTTGCTGTCGAGCCAGCATGTCTTTTTTATCTGCGTATTTTATCAAAGCTTCTTTATATGCCTGCCCAAGCTCTTCATCCAAATCTGATACGTAATCATTGGAACAAATCAGTTTCTCCATTGCGGAATAGGCTTTTTCACAATCAAAACTGGCGGCTTTAAGACCTTCGCCATAAATCGATAAACCTATTACTGCTATCAGTTGAAAAAATGATTTTTTACAAGAGATATTCATTTTATTTTCCTAAATAAAATTTGATCATATGACAAAAGCCATGATTAGATTGCGATAACCAGGGAATATAAGGTTTGCATGACTATCAAGTGCACATCCATTTTTACGTCCGTTGTTTGAGTAACTCATCTGTTGAGTTATCCATTACCATGCATCTTCGGTGGGTATTTATACAGCACGAATAATATCAATTGGCCCCATTTTGTAAATGGCATTTAAGCGACAACATAAAAATGACTTGCTTAAAGATTTTATTGCGGTTACGCGCAAGCACTAAAAATATAATGATTAACAGAAAATCGCTGCACTTTTTTTCTGAAGCTTGCCACTGGTGTCAATCGACATCGCATGATGCAATGAATAGGTTGTCCCAAAACCCACTGCATTAGGGAGTTTTTTAATAATGTCAGGAATAACAAGTCTACTCTGCAATTCAGTGACGGGAATAGTGATGCGGTGATCCGATTCAAACCATAAGGTATTTGTCACTCCTGGTTTTACATCATCAAAAGTAAACCGACCCGCTTCACGGTGCTGCACGTTGTTGTCATCAAACGTATTTGTGCTGGTATAAGTAGTACCAATCGAAGCAATACTCAATCAAGACAACCCATTCAATTCGCCTGACTCAACCATTCCATTACTATTAGCATCCTTCCATACCCGCACTCTTGAATAGTCCGCGTCTTTGTTATCAAAAACACCATCCCTATTCACATCCAATTCGGCCAACGCTTCAAAACCATGCGCGGCATACAGCCCTGTTTCCAATAATGTTTCAGTACCGAAAAGCTCTGCACCACCATTAATAAAATTATTAT
>JAGKXA010000334.1 GCA_021151615.1 Cellvibrionaceae bacterium
GTGTACGGATTGCTACCGGAGAAATTGGCATTCCAGCCACTGGTCATACGATCCCCGCTGTATTGCCAATTAACACTCCAATTATTTATCGCTGCACCTGTATCATTTTTGATAGTGATGCTGGCGGTATAACCGTTCGACCACTCGCTATCAATTGAGTAAGTACAGGCTGCAGATGCCATTTGATTAAATCCGAGCAGGCTTGCGCCCAAGCCAATTACCAGGCAACTTTTTTGCAAGAGTTGCGGCAGGTATTTGGCGGAGTATTTTTGTTTATTCATACTGTTCTCCGTAAGTAAAATGAGTTCACTAGAGTTTATAAAACTTATTTGTTATTGACCGAGCCGATACGTTTATTAATGAGTTCAACGTTGTTTATGGATTGATTCGACGACATTTATGGACTAATTCGAAAGTAATCAAAGTCCACATAACCACCAGTAGACTGGGTGGCGTAGTTAAACAGCGCAAAGCGATACCCCATAAAATGCTTGAGGTCGTAAGTCATGCGCAGGGTGTTGCCAATTGCAGTCCAGTTATTTCCATCCAGGCTGTAATAAAATTTCGCTTGATCCGTCTGATTGACGAAATTCATATCAATACGGAAATACACGCGGTCCTGGAACAAACCTATGCGCGTAATTTCTTGTGGTGTGCCGGACGTGGTATCCACCATCACAATGGATTTGTTGCCGTTGGATTTATTCACACCGACAAACCCGTAACGCGATTGCAGTGCGCCCAAACCGGCGTAGTCACCGTCTTTCATGGCCGCAGTTTCAATCGCTATGCGTGCAGACGATTGCGGACCAAAGGTACGCTGGGTGAGCGAGTTGCGCGCAACTTCAAAATTACTGGCTGTGCGTTTGTTGGTGAGCCGCATAAAGCCAGGGCGAGCCAGTAGTGACCAAGCTGAATTATCCGGGTTGTGGTTCCATTGCCATTGCAGTGGCAATACAGACGAACCCTGTGCACCTTGATTAAATTCATCGCTTGTTACTATTCCACCGAGGCCTTTGTTTTCTACCGTGAAGCCCAATTTTTGCGGAACCTTGCCACCCACGCCCATCACCGGCCAACCGTCTTGCCAGCTCACAGGAACCAAATAGGGAATGCGCCCGACTGCGCCGGAATCGCGGAATAAATAGGCATACCAATTACCGGTAGGTGTATCAATTAAACCGCCTTGCGCTACGCCTTGATCTTGCAATGCAATGCGACCTTCATAAGGGCCGGTCAAATTGTTTGCGCGATAAATCAATTGCGTGCGCGATTTTCCAGACGGCCAAGTGATCAAGGACACGTAATAGCGACCATTGATTTTTTGCAGGTGTGTACCTTCGGGGCGAACAATAAAATCTGTGCCTGCCACTGCTGAGGATTTGGGAATAATGGTTTGACTTAATCCACCCACCTTGATTGCTGAAGCATCGGCAGTGAGTTCGATAATTTTTATATCATCAATACCGTACGCCAAAAATGCGCGGCCATTTTCAAAAAATAATGAGCAGTCGTGATACAAACCATTCAATGTTGAAGCAGTCCAGGGGCCGCGTTCAATATCGGTGGTTTTGTATATATAAGTTTTGTTGGTGGTATAAGAAAACGTACTTACATAATAGATGCCTTCCACATAGCGAATACTGCTCGCCCAGGAACCCTTGCTGTAAGCATTTTGTCCGTTTTCCAAATTGAGCGCGCTGGTATTGTCCAAGGTGCTGTAGGCGTAATTCACCAGCGACCAATTCACCAAATCGGTGGATTTCATAATGGGTACACCAGGGCTCATGTGCATGGTGGTACTGCTCATGTAATAGGTGTTGCCGACGCGAATTACCGATGGATCAGGCACATCAGCCCAAATATTGGGATTGCTCGCCTCAATCAAACCCACCGTTGAAGATGAGCTGACACTACGCGCTGAAGCGATCAAACTGCTGGAGGATTTTGAACTCACTTGCACCACAGAGGATGCAGCGATTGATGTCGTTGACGATCGTGCAGATGAAACAGCCGCAGATGAAATGGGTGTAGAAGAGCGAGCAGAAGAACCCGGAGTTACATTACCGCAGGGCGCCCCATTAATTGCAGGAATTTCGGCATTCGCCGCACCCTTGGTGCCCTGAAAACCAAACTCAACGGTTTGGTTGGGTTGAATGCTGCCATTCCAACTTAAATGACTTGCTGAGTAGGGGTTACTACCCGATACATTCGCATTCCAACTATTGCTGATGCGATTATCACTTGCGTATTGCCAATTCACTGTCCATCCGTTGATGGCGGCACTGGTATTGTTAGTAATTTTTACCGCAGCGGTAAAGCCATTGCTCCACTGATTGGTAACCTGATACTGACAGCCCGCATTCGCATTCCATGTCACGGCTAATGCGAGACAGCAGCTGGACATTTTTACAAGCCGAGCGAAAGCGCGAGCGCTTGTCTTATGGTAAGAGCGCATGGGAATTCTCCCTATTTTTTATTAAGGTGGGATGTGTTTGACTATTGTTTGTTACGACTCATAAAAATCCATTTTTATGAGTCGTAATTAAACCTACTGATTACTGCTTGTTGATGTAGTTATTCAGCAACCAGGTCATTGCAGGGCGCGGAGTACCGTTATCGGAAATCAGGCCCGAGCCTTCGATCCAGGTTCTACCGTTTACATAACCCCAAATGGTGATGCCTTTAACATGCGGATGGTTCCAGAACACTGGGAAATGTGCCTGGAAATTTTGCAGCTGAACTTGATCATTGGTATCGCCAATATCGTATTCAGAGATATAAATGGGCACGCCCAATTGATTCCAGATATTGTCGATTGCCGTATGAACCTGAGCCCCGGTCATACCCTTCAACTCGTGCGATTGCAGACCAATAGCATCAATATAACCGCCTTGTGCCAGAGGC
>JAGKXA010000003.1 GCA_021151615.1 Cellvibrionaceae bacterium
ATTCCGTATTACGGGTTTGGATAGTCCCGCAGAAGCGTCAGAGCTTGCATTGTTGTTGCGCGCTGGTGCTTTGGCAGCACCAATGCACTTTGTGGAGGAGCGCACTATTGGTCCATCACTGGGTGCTGACAACATTAAAAAAGGTGTGGATGCAACCTTGTGGGGTTTTGGTTTGGTTGTGTTGTTTATGATCATTGCTTACCGTGTGTTTGGTATCTTTGCCAATATTGCGCTCGCATTGAACCTGGTAATGATGATCACTATGTTGACTATGTTTGGTGCAACCCTGACCCTGCCGGGTATTGCCGGTATCGTGTTAACGATAGGTATGGCGGTGGATGCCAACGTGCTGATTCATTCGCGTATTCGCGAAGAGCTTAAAAACGGAGCCTCACCCCAGCAGGCTATTTATGCTGGTTACGAGCGCGCGTTCATAACCATTCTTGATGCCAACCTGACAACCTTGATCGTAGGTGTGATTCTGTTTGCCATCGGCACCGGCCCCATTAAAGGCTTTGCGGTGACCTTGATTGTCGGCATTATCACCACCATGTACGCGTCGGTGAGCTGCAGCCGTGCGCTGGCAAACCTGGTATATGGTCGCCGTAAAAACCTGCAAAAAATTTCGATTTAAGAGATCACTGTTATGGCTAAGGAATTACGAATTATTGATTTTATGGGTGTAAGACATTACACCTCAGCGCTATCCATTATTTTTATTGTGATCTCTTTGGGAGCTCTTGCTGTTAACGGTCTAAAGCTGGGATTGGATTTTACCGGCGGAACCCAGCTCGAACTTTTGTTGGATCGCCCGGCAGATCTGGAAAAAATTCGCGATGTACTGGAAGAGGAGCAACTGAAAAGCCCGGTGGCGGTATTGTTTGGCTCTGATCAGGAAGTGATGATCCGTACCCAGGATCAAATGCAGGAAAAAGCAAAAACGCTTTTGACTGACGAGGTTGCTAAAGCAGGTGCTGTGCTTGAGGGCTTGGAACGTCCATCGCGTGAGCTGGAAGGTTTCTCCACTGTATTAGTTGTTGGCAATGCCACAGAAGAGAGTTTGCGCCAGAAAAATCTGTTTCCGATAGAAGATTATGGTCGTGTGCAGTATCAAGTTCGCGATGGAAAAATACTGGTAACCTTGGAAAACTCAATAGAATCTGTCTACTTGAAACAATTAATTGGGCGTATTAACACGGCGACGGGTGCAGAAATCCAATTGCGCTCTAGTGAATTTGTTGGACCGCAAATAGGTGATGAGCTGCGCGATCAGGGTGGTTTGGGTTTGTTGACGGCGTTTGCGTTGGTGTTTCTTTATGTTGCGGTGCAATTCCAGTGGAAGTTTTCTGTGGGGGCAATTATTGGTTTGATTCACGACGTAATCATTACTGTTGGATTCTTTGCATTTTTCCAATGGGATTTTGATTTAACCGTGTTGGCTGCAATCCTTGCGTTGATTGGTTATTCGATCAACGACACTATCGTTATCTATGATCGGATTCGCGAGAATTTCCGTGTAATGCGTAAAATGCATCCACATGAGGTTATCAATATCTCTATCACCCAAACTCTGGGTCGTACCATCATGACTTCGGCGTCCGTGTTTATCGTGCTCTTCTGTTTGTATTTTATCGCCGGTGAAACCCTGCAAGGTTTTGCGTTGGCATTGATCATTGGTATCGTGTTTGGTACTTATTCTTCGGTTTACATTTGTGCCAATATCACCGCTGCCTTGGGGATTTCGAAAGAAGATTTAATGCCCAAAGCCAAAGAGGGATCAGAAGTTGACGAAATGCCGTAAGGGTTTTGTGTTTAACTGCAACAACAGCGCCTTATGGCGCTGTTGTTGTTTTTGGCTATAGCAAAGTGCAGAGGTGCTCGATTGTTTAATCAAATAATCTGGGGTATCGTCGGGATATTCTGTTCAGGGTAACTTCCAAATGACTAATAACCACAATCCCATGATTGAACACATCAGTTTTAACCCGGCATTGCAAAATAGTGATGACTTGGGATTGCTGCGCTCAACTGTCGGTCGCTTTCAACGCATTTTTAATGGTAGTGGTTATGGCTTTTGGGAATGGGATTTGCTGAGCCAGCATATCGAGTGGTCGGGCGGTTTCTGGATGCGCCTTGGTTATGGCCCGGAGGACGCGGCTGACATTTGCGATGCTTCGAAAGTGCTTATGTATATCCATCCGGATGATCGCGAATTTGCGATAGAGGCAACGCGCCAGCATTTGCGCAACGGCAAGCCTATGGATGTTTCCTATCGTATCAAAACCAAGTATGGCGATTATATTTGGACGCAGGTACGAGCGGATTCCCTGCGCGATGAAAGTGGTCAGGTGACCTTGATGTCGGGCGTAAATTTCGACATCACTGAAATTAAAAAAGTGGAAGCAGCCCTGCGCGAAAGTGAGGCGCGACAAGTGCGGATTATCCAGGCTTCCAGTGATGGCATCTGGGAATGGTATGCCGACCGTGGTGGTTTCCATTTTTCCCATCGTTGCTGGGAATTGTTGGGGTATGACGATCTGGATGATGTCCTCACCGAGGGTGAGGATCGCTTGAAAATATGGCGTCGCCATATTTACCCGCAGGATTTATCCAAATTCGATAATGCTTTGGTGGAGCACATGGCCGGGCGGGCGCCCTTTGATGTGGAATATCGCCTGATCAGTGTTAAAGGAGAAGTTCGGTGGGTACGTGGCCGTGGGCGGGCAGTATTTAACGAGAAAGGCCAGCCAATCATGATGTCCGGTAGCAACATGGACATCACCGAAGTAAAACGCGCCGAAGAGCGTGTATTGCAAGCAAAAGAACAGGCCGAAAAAGCTAACCGTGCAAAATCTGAATTCCTCTCCAGTATGAGCCATGAATTGCGGACACCGCTCAACGCCATTCTTGGTTACACGCAACTGTTTGAATACGACGGCAATTTAAAATCCCAGCAAGTTGAGAATGTGCGCGAAATTCGCAAAGCCGGCGAACATTTATTGCAGTTGATTAATGATGTGTTGGACCTGGCCAAAATTGAATCGGGCAATATGACGGTTTCACTCGAGCCGGTATTGGTGTCGCGCTTGCTGGAGGAGTGTTTTACCCTGGTGCAAACCCAGGCGAATGCACGAGGCATTCGTTTGTCAGTGAGTGTCGCTTCCTTCGCAAACACTTATGTTATTGCCGATCATGTACGGTGCAAGCAAGCCTTATTGAACTTGCTTAGCAATGCTGTGAAATACAACCGTGTGGGCGGTGAAGTCGAGGTCACGCTCAGTGCGCAAGAGGAGCAGAAATTGCGCATCAGTGTGCGCGATACCGGGCGCGGAATTCCCTTGCAGCGTCAGCGTGAAGTGTTTCAGCCATTTAATCGCTTGAGTGCCGAAAACAGCAGCATTGAAGGTTCAGGCGTTGGCCTGGTTATTACCAAGCAGTTGGTGGAGATGATGCTGGGTAAGCTCGATTTTTCCAGTACTGAAGGTGTTGGCACTACCTTCTGGATGGATTTCCCGGTGGCGGCCGAATGGAATGTAGACACCTTACCCCAGAGTAGTAAGAAGGATTACAGTCCGGCAGTCTTGCAGGTGCAGCGAAAATGCAAAGTTCTCTACGTGGAGGACAACCCGAGCAATATCCGTCTCTTGCAACAAATTTTTGCGCGCTACCCGCAATTGGATCTGGAAATCGCCGAAGAGGCATTTCTGGGAATCTATAAGGCGCGCAGCAATAACCCGGATTTGGTTATTTTGGATATTAACCTGCCGGGTATGGATGGCTATGAGGTTCTCTCTGTACTGAAAAATGACCCATCTACCAGTAAGGTTCCGGTGATTGGTTTATCTGCCAATGCTATGCCTTATGACATTGAGCGTGGTCGCAAAGCCGGCTTTTTTGATTACCTGACCAAGCCAGTTGATATCAACCAGTTAATCGACGTTTTTAATAATCTCCTGCGCGACTAGCAGGAGTTTCTTTTCAATTTCAAAGTCCTGCCGTTTTTTTTCTCGCCACTTCTCAGGTTTCCACAATCGTTAATTAATGAAAAGTTGCTGGTTTTTCATCAGTTTGACTTTATCATGAGCAAAATGAACAAATGTTCATTTTGCGGTTTTCTATTGTGTTATCAGGAGTTAATCATGAAGTTTCGCGTTCACTATTACCCGGTGCTGGTAGTGTCCCTGTTGGGGTTGGCATTATCGGCCTGTGATGGCAAAACTACGGGCGCCAAACCGGTGGGAGGCCCGGTAGAGGTTGGGGTAGTAGAGGTGACCCGCGAGGATGTTCCCCTTGAGGCTGAGTTACCGGGTCGTACCAAAGCGTTTCGCAAGGCAGAAGTTCGCCCGCAAGTGAGTGGCATTATCCAGAAGCGCTTGTTTGTTGAAGGTTCCGAGATCAAAGCGGGCACCCCCTTATATCAAATTGACCCTGCCAGCTATGAAGCGGCCTTTTCCGGTGCAAAGGCAGAGTTGGCGAGTGCTGAGGCCAATTTGGCCGCCGCCGCTGCGCGTGAATCACGCTACAAAAACCTGGTGTCAATCAAAGCGATTAGCCAGCAAGAGTATGACGATGCCCAGGCGAACCTTGGGCAAGCGAAAGCCAATGTGCAAGTCGCAAAAGCAGGTGTGACTACCGCCCAAATCAACCTCAATTACACCCGTGTGCTGGCGCCGATTGATGGCGTTATTGGCAAGTCGAATGTTACCGACGGTGCATTGGTGAACGCTGGCCAAGCGGATGTTTTGGCGGAAATCCAGCAGCTTGATCCTATCTATGTAGATGTTTCCCAATCCGCTGAGCAGCTCGTACAACTTCGTCGCCAAATGGCGCAAGGCAGTGTCGCCACATTGGATTCGGCAAAAGTTCGTTTGTTGCTGGGGGATGGTAGCGCCTATGAGCATATTGGCAGTTTGCAATTTGCCGAGGTGGGCGTGAATGAATCCACCGGTACTGTGACTTTACGGGCGCAGTTTCCCAATCCAGATCGTTTATTACTGCCCGGCATGTTTGTGCGCACCACGCTGGAGGAGGGCATTCGTACAAACGCGATATTGGTTTCGCAACGCGGTGTAACACGTGATCGCACCGGCAACGCCACCGCCATGATTGTTAATAAAGCGGGCGTGGTTGAGGTGCGCAATATTACCGTTGGGCGCACTGTGGGGGATCAATGGTTGGTATTAGCTGGATTGGATGTAGGTGACCAGGTAATTGTGGAAGGCTTGCAAAAAGTGAAGCCTGGTGCTTCTGCAAAAGCGGTTGCAGCGGCTATCAGCAAAACTGCGGAGTAAACGATCATGGCAAAATTTTTTATTGATCGTCCGGTATTTGCCTGGGTAATTTCTATCATCATTATGTTGGCCGGGTTGCTGTCTATTGCGAAGTTGCCCATCGAACAATACCCGGAGGTTGCACCTCCGTCGGTAAGCGTTAGTGCTAATTATCCCGGCGCATCAGCACAAACTGTGCAAGATACGGTGATTCAGATTATCGAGCAGGGCCTGACCGGAATCGATAATGTGCAATACATGTCGTCGACCAGCGATTCAAGTGGTCGCGGTGAAGTGACGGTGACTTTCCAAGCGGGTACTGATCCCGATATCGCACAAGTACAAGTACAAAATAAATTGCAAACCGCTATGCCCTTGTTGCCACAAGAAGTGCAACAACAGGGGATTCGTGTTACCAAATCATCCGCCGGATTTTTGATGGTGGCGGCTTTCGTATCCTCCGATGGACGCATGGATAAATATGATATTGCTGACTATGTGGCGGCAAACGTGCAGGATCAATTAAGCCGTGTAAATGGTGTAGGCCAGATTCAATTATTTGGTTCGCAATACGCTATGCGTATTTGGTTGGACGCTAACAAACTCGCTACCTATAAATTAACTACGGTTGATATTGTGACTGCAATACGTGCACAGAATGCGCAAATTGCGGCGGGCGAATTAGGCGGTACGCCGGCGTTACCCGGGCAACAAATTAATGCCAGTATTGTAGTGCAAACCCGGTTGAATACTCCGGAGCAGTTCCGCAATATTTTACTGCGCGTTAATCAGGATGGTTCGCAAATCCGTTTGGGTGATGTAGCGCGTGTTGAACTGGGTGGTGAAAATTATCAATTTGAAACTGAATATAACGATCGCCCCGCAACCGGATTGGCGGTAACTCTCGCATCGGGCGCTAACGCGCTGGATACCGCTGACTCAGTGCGTAAACGCATTGGTGAGTTGGAAAAATTTTTCCCACAGGGTTTGGAAGTGGTTTATCCCTACGATACCACACCCTTTGTAAAACTCTCGATTGAAAAAGTGGTACATACCCTCATCGAAGCCATCGTATTGGTGTTTTTGGTGATGTATTTATTTTTGCAAAATTTCCGCGCAACCGTCATTCCCACAATCGCGGTACCGGTAGTGTTATTGGGAACCTTTGCGGTATTACAAACCTTTGGGTTTTCAATCAACACACTCACCATGTTTGCGATGGTGTTGGCCATTGGTTTGTTGGTGGACGATGCCATTGTGGTGGTGGAAAACGTCGAGCGCGTGATGGCGGAAGATGGTCTCTCGCCGCGCGAGGCAACTCGCAAATCCATGCAACAAATTACCGGTGCATTGATTGGTATTGCTTTGGTGCTTGCGGCTGTATTTGTCCCCATGGCATTTTTTGGTGGCTCTACAGGCGTTATTTATCGCCAGTTCTCCATTACGATTGTTTCGGCCATGGCGTTGTCGGTCATCGTTGCTTTAACGCTTACGCCTGCCCTTTGTGCGAGTATGTTAAAACCGGTTGATGCAGATCACTATCACAAGACCGGGTTTTTCGGCTGGTTTAATCGCAATTTCAATCGCGCAACAGATAAATATCAAACTGGTGTGAAATTTATGCTGGGGCGCACTGGCCGCTATATGGCAATTTATGTAGCGATTGTGATGGTGTTGGGGTTGCTGTTCACACGCTTACCGGGTTCGTTTCTACCCGACGAGGACCAAGGTGTTTTATTTACCCAAATGACCTTGCCGGTAGGTGCGACTAAGGAGCGCTCCATCGGTGTGATGAATCATGTAGAGAAACATTTTTTAGAAACTGAAAAGGCCAATGTTCGTTCGGTGTTTTCGGTTATTGGTTTTAGCTTCAGCGGACGCGGACAAAATAATGGTATCGCGTTTGTAGGTTTGCGTGATTGGAGTGAGCGCACTAGCGACGCGCAACACGTAAAAGCGATTGCCGCTAGCGCAATGGGGGCATTCGCGCAAATTAAAGATGCCATGGTATTTCCATTTGTACCGCCGGCGATTACGCAGTTAGGAACCTCATCGGGATTTAATTTGCAGTTGCAAGATTTGGGTGGTTTGGGGCACGAAACCTTGATGCAAGCACGCAATCAGTTTTTGGGTGCAGCTGCGCAAGATCCTCGTCTTGTGGGTGTGCGTCCCAACGGGCAGGATGACAACCCGCAATTCAAACTGGATGTAGATCAGGAAAAAGCAGCCGCATTAGGTGTTTCGCTGAGTGATATTAACAGTGTTTTTTCAACCGCTTGGGCGGCGAGTTATGTAAATGACTTTATTGATAAAGGGCGAGTGAAAAAAGTGTATCTACAAGGTGAGGCACAATATCGCATGTTGCCGGAGGACGTAAAAAACTGGTACGTGCGCAACAACAAAAATGAAATGGTGCCGTTTTCCGCATTTACCTCCGGTCGCTGGATTTATGGTTCGCCGCGTCTAGAGCGTTACAACGGCGTGCCTTCAGTGAATATTTTGGGGCAGGGAGCGCCGGGCGTAAGTTCGGGTGATGCGATGTTGGCTGCGGAAGAAATTACCGCAAAATTGCCTGCAGGTATTGGATATCAGTGGACAGGAATGTCGTTACAGGAACGTGAATCGGGTAACCAAGCACCTATGTTGTATGCACTGTCGATTTTAATTGTGTTCCTTTGTCTTGCGGCGCTTTATGAAAGTTGGTCAGTGCCGATTTCGGTGATGCTGGTTGTGCCATTGGGTGTGATTGGTGCAGTGTTGTTTGCGATGGCGAGAGGGTTGTCTAACGATGTGTATTTTCAGGTTGGTTTGCTAACGACCATAGGTCTTGCCGCAAAAAACGCGATTCTGATTGTGGAATTTGCCAAATCGCTTTATGAACAGGGTATGGATTTACTTGAAGCAACTATGGAAGCGGTGCGGATGCGTTTGCGCCCCATTATTATGACTTCCCTTGCATTTATGCTCGGTGTAACGCCGTTAGTGATTAGCACCGGTGCAGGTTCTGGTAGTCAGAATGCTATCGGCACCGGCGTATTTGGCGGTATGTTTTCAGCCACTGTATTGGCCATCTTTTTTGTACCGGTATTTTTTGTGGTGGTGTTTCGATTGGCCAAGCGCTGGGCACCGGCGAAACACGTGGAGTAATCTAAATTGATGACTAGTAAATGCGAAACTATTCTAGCTGCAACCTTGAAATTATTGGCAAGTAAAGGTTTTCACGGTTTTTCGGTGCGCGATGTTGCTAAAGAAGCTGGCGTTGCAACCGGTACTTTGTATTTGTATTTTGAGGATCGTGAAGACCTGATCAACAAGTTGCACGGCCAAATTATTAACCGTGTAGCGATAGAGTTGCGCGCGACACAACAGAATGGCTTGTCGTTAGAGGAACAGTTTAAGAATCTGGTACAAACATTCTGGCAGTTGTTTATGCGTGAACCGGAAATTTTGCTGAGTAAAGGTCAGTTTGATCATTTGCCGCCGGACTTGTTGCGCAGTTTGCACGAAGTCGCCCGGCAGGAGCTAACGCCTTTATTTGAGTTTTTCTCACAAGGACGTGAACGCGCGCTCTTGAAAGACTTGCCAGACGATATTTTATTTTCGCTTGGCTTTGAACCCATTTTTGAAATTGCGCGCAAGCGTCTGCTGGGGTTAATTGATGTAGATGATGAAATGCTGAGCAAGATTGTTGCGGCAAGCTGGGAGGCTATTGCGCATAACGTTTTGTGATATTTGTGAGTGCGGGCGCAATAGATGTTGTGCCTCCTCACTAATCCCACCAAAGCTCAATTCGATTTCCAGATGCAGTAATCATTTCCTTGATTAATTCCACATCCTCCAGATCCATACAGAAGTCCAGCAGTTCCTGTGCAAAGGCGCCAAGGTCATCGGGCATTCGCAATAACATGAATCCGACCGAATCAGTTTCGGCACTGTAAATGCGAATGCCAAAGCGGCGGTCATAATCCTCCAGGGTTTGGATAATATCTTCAGTGTCCAAATCATGGTTTACTGCATCGGTGCGAGCAACGCGCAAGCAGTCGAATTGCGATTCGGCGTGAATTGCTACCAGCTCTGCCATTCCCTCGTGTTTCTCTTCTCCCAACCAACGCGTCGAGCCAATAAAGCAGTGCCAGCCATGAGGCAGGGCGAGTGTCAGTTTGCGTTGCAACGTTAAGGCTTCTGTTTCCGGCACTAACACCATACTAACGCTCTCATCGCGGGCGCGGCCAAAATCGTAGGTGGCGTAGCGGAATAGTTCTCCTCCTGAGATTTGCACCATCAATGCATCAATCGTTTCGCGTGTGCGTGGCGCAGTGCCGCGCATTACCTCGTTAACCATCTCAAGGTTGTGCCTGGTTGTTTCAAGTGAGGGATGGTCTACTGGCAGGTGTTTTACTTTTATCGCGAGCGCGCGTTCAAACATGTTTTGCGCTTGCGCCAGTTTGCCAAGTTGTTCGGACACTATCCCCAAGCCGTTAAAGCTTCCCGCTATTGTGAGTACCGGAATAGCCAACCCCGCTTTCTTGCTATCCAACACTTTTTTGTACAGGCGGCCAGCATCGGGCAGTCGCTTGAGGTTAATCAGTGTAATGGCGTAGTTGTTGAGTGTATCTGCCCACACACCGGGGGCAATTCCATTACCTTCCGGCGAAAGGGCCAGTGCTTCGGCATAGGTTTTTGCGGCTGCTTCGTTGTCGCCCTGGTTGGATTGACTCACCGCGAGGTTATTCAGTGCATTAAAGCGCGAGCCCAGGCTCACATCGTGATTTTGTAACAGCGCCATCTGCCGCGTGCGTAATTTTGCTGCATCATCAATGCGGCCACATTCGTCATAGAGCAGTGCCAGATTATTAAAAGCCGCGCGTAGCCCTTCGGTACCATTCGCGCGCTTTTCTTCCTCTGCAATTAATTGCAGAAACTGCGTTTCAGCCTCTTCGAATCGACGATTCCTGCGCAGCATTTCCGCCAGGTTGCCGCGACATACATAGGTTGAGTCATTCTCTGGTCCATAAGCTACGGCAGCTAATAAGGCTGCTGTCTCAGCTGCTTGCCAGGCAATATTTACCTGGCCTTTGTGCAACGCATCGGTGAGGTTTGTGTTTGCCTCGTTGACCAGATTTGCTACCAGCCCTCGCTCAAGTTTTTTCGCGGTTGCCGTAACGTCATGACGCAGCAGTTCGGCCATGGCGGGTTGTTCCAGATTTAGCGATAAGAGTTTGCATTGCGCGCGTAGTAGGTCTTCATTGGGATTACCATGGCGGCGACGCAGCGCTATTTCGCGAAGGATCAGCGGCATGGCTTCACGCGGCTCGTTAAATTGCAGGTGCAACTCAGCCAGTTCACGCAGTGAATTCATGTGATCGGTATGCAGGCCTGGAAGCTTTTCTTGCAAGTGGATACAGCGTTGCAGATAGGGTATGGCCAGTTGGGGTTGGCCGCCAATTTGATGGAAATTGGATAGTGCGCTTAACAACGGCAAAATTACGTCGGGGTCGTCGCCGAAGTGGTTATCAGAGAGTATCAACATTTGTTCGCCGAGATTGATTGCCTCCTGGTAATCATCTCGTTTGACTGCGTTATCTAATTGTTGCCGCAGTTCCTGGAGCTCCGCCACAAGCTGATCAATCCCATCTGCTTCAGCAATGAGCTCATTCTCGCGTTGCTGTATTCCCCTGCGTACCCAAAGCCCCCATAACAATAACGCCCCTACGAATATTAGCACCGACAAAATATCCATTTACCCTCACATGTGTTTGGCTACTTTTATTATCAGTTTGCAGGGGATTTTATATAGGCAATTGAGTGGTGAATTTCACTTGCTTTAATGCAAAGGCGGAGTTGATTGAGCCAATGTTGGGTAAATGAATCAGGGTTTGTTTCATTAGGCGTTCGTAGTGTTCAACGCTCTCGACAACTACGCGCAATACATAATCCTTTTCGCCGCTGGTTGAATAACACTCAACCACTTCCGGAATGATTTGCACTGCCTGTTCAAAAGCTTCCAGTGAGCTGGCATCGTGATTTTTGATAGTAATGTAGGCATGAACTGTAACCCCGAGATTGAGGAGCTTCGGATCCAGTAGGGTTACCTTGCCGCGAATCACTCCTTCGGTTTCCAGGCGTTTTAGCCGGCGCCAGCAGGGGGTGTGCGATAGTCCAATCATATTGCCCAGATCAGCCATGGAATAATCGGCATTTTCCTGGAGGGCACGCAATATCTTGCGGTCGTATTCATCAAGCTCAACGGTAGTGGACATGGTCTTATCCTGATTGATTGTAGTTATTTCGCCATTCTAGGATGAAAATTTTCCATGGGCAATGAAATGAGGATGTGTTTCATAATGTTTGTCCTTATAAGCCAGTTATAAGTAAAAAATCTTTTCGATCTGGCGTTTTGCTAGGAAGATGCTTTACCCGCGTATTGTGATTGGCTTCCCGCCCGTGTATCGTAACGCCTCTTTTATAGGGCGTTTTATGCCGGTGTTTTCGTGGTCAAGGGCAGCCTGAATTGTTGCCCGGCCCGATAAAAATAATGCTGAGGAGCAATCCGAGATGAGAGTGATACTGTTGGGCGCGCCAGGGGCAGGCAAGGGTACTCAAGCGCAATTGATTATGGAGAAGTTTGGCATTCCACAAATTTCTACCGGCGATATGTTGCGCGCCGCTGTTAAAGCTGGCACCACCCTGGGTTTGCAGGCCAAAGATATTATGGCAGCTGGCGGTCTCGTGCCTGATGATTTGATTATTTCCCTGGTTAAAGAGCGTATTGCATCCAGTGATTGTTCTAATGGCTTTTTGTTTGACGGTTTCCCGCGCACTATTCCGCAGGCTGAAGCCATGCTTGATGCGGGCGTTGATATTGATCACGTCATTGAGATCCATGTGCCTGATGAAGAGATAGTATCCCGTTTAAGTGGCCGTCGTGTACATGAAGCCTCAGGCCGTGTTTACCATGTAATCCACAATGCGCCGAAAGTTGCAGGCCACGATGATTTGACCGGCGAACCCCTGATCCAGCGCCCTGACGATAAAGAAGAAACTGTACGTAAGCGTTTGGGGGTATACCACGATCAGACCGAGCCGCTGGTAGGTTTTTATCAGCAATTGGCTGCTTCAGGTACCAGCAAAGCGCCAAAATACACCCGTATTAGCGGTATCGGCAGTGTTGATGGGATTCGCCAGCAGTTGTTGACTGTATTAGGCTAGTACTTACCTGCCACAGCAAAAAATAGGCTCTACGGAGCCTATTTTTTTAGGCGACATTTGTCGATTTATATTGCTTGGCCCTAGTGCCAATACACCAGTTGTTTGATGTTGATTGATGGGTTGCTATGAGCCTTATTCTCGCCCTGGATACTTCTACCGATGCCTGCTCTGTTGCCTTGTATGCAGATGGAGTTTTGGACTCATTATTTGAATTAGCTGCTAAAAGCCATACCCAGAGGTTGTTGCCAATGGTTGATGAAGTCTTGCAGGCTAAGGGTTGTGAATTAGCTGATCTGGACGCTATTGCCTTTGGTCGCGGCCCGGGTTCATTTACCGGGTTGCGTATTTGTGCAGGTATAGTTCAGGGCTTGGCATTTGGCGCCAATTTACCGGTGATTCCGGTATCCACGCTGGAATCTATGGCGTGCGGTTTCTATCGCGCCAATCCTGAAGAGCAGTTGCCCGTGCTGGTAGCGCTGGATGCGCGCATGAACGAGGTCTATTGGGGGCTTTTTTCCCGAAGTGGTGACTTGGTGTCGGCGTTAGTGGATGAGGCAGTTATGCCCCCGGAGCTATTGGCAGAACAATCGCAAATTATGGCTCAACAGGGGCAATTCCTGGGCATTGGTTCGGGTTGGCATTATCCGGCGATGCAATCATTGGATCCCGCCAGGCAGTTTCTGGATATTCATCCCCATGCTGAAAATATGGCCTTGATTGCTGCGGCGAAATTCGCCGCAGGGGAAACCTTGTCGGCGCTGGATGCTCAGCCGGTGTACCTGCGCGATTCGGTTTCCTGGAAAAAGCGACAACGAATTCGTAACTCCAACGATTTTCTGGTACGAGATCTATGACAAATCCGCTATCCCTCCACGATTTCAATGCTGGATTGATGCAATTCCTGCAGGCTTCGCCAACGCCATACCATGCAACACGCAACCTGGCAAATCGCCTTGTTGCAGCAGGTTTTATCCCGCTTTATGAGGGTGATTCCTGGCAGTTGGAGCCGGGCAACCGCTATTGGGTGACCCGCAATGATTCATCCATTATTGCGTTTATCTACGGTAAATCGCCCTTGGTGGAAACCGGGATTCGCATGTTGGGTGCGCATACGGACAGCCCTTGCTTGAAAGTGAAGCCGCGCGCTGAATTGAATCGCCGCGGTTACTTCCAGTTGGGAGTAGAAGTCTATGGCGGAGCCTTATTGGCGCCTTGGTATGATCGTGATTTATCCATGGCGGGCAGGGTGTCCTACCGCGATATGCAGGGCCAGATCGCCAGTGTGTTGCTGGATTTTTCACGAGCAGTAGCCATTATTCCCAGTCTGGCCATTCATCTGGATCGTGAAGCTAACAACAACCGCTCTATTAACGCCCAAAAAGACATAGTGCCCCTGGTGTTGCAACTGCCCGCCGAAGACGCGGCCTTGCCGGATTTTCGCAGTTTGTTACACGCCGAGTTACAGCGCCAGTTCCCGGAGTTGCCCGTGGGGCAGGTGCTGGATTATGAAATCAGTTTTTACGATACCCAGGGGCCGGCGTTTGTCGGTCTTGAACAAGACTTTATCGCCAGTGCCCGATTGGATAATTTATTGAGTTGTTTCATAGGGTTGGAATCCCTTCTTCAGGCGGGGAGTGAGGTTTCAAGTCTATTGATTTGCACGGATCATGAAGAGGTTGGCAGCGCTTCTTGCTGTGGAGCCAAAGGCCCAATGTTGCAGCAATTTCTGGAGCGCCTCTTGCCCGATGTGGATCAGCGAGTAAGGGTCATTGAGCGCTCCATGATGGTCTCCGCCGACAATGCCCACGGTATCCACCCCAACTTTATGGATAAGCATGATGAAAACCACGGCCCCTTGTTGAATCGCGGCCCTGTTATCAAGGTTAATGCCAACCAGCGTTATGCAACCAGTAGTGAAACCAGCGCCATGTTTCGCCTGCTTTGTGAAAACGCTGGAGTACCTGTGCAAGCGTTTGTGGCGCGTACCGACATGGGGTGCGGTAGTACTATAGGTCCAGTGGTGGCCTCGGAGGTGGGTGTTAAAACCATCGATGTAGGTTGCCCCACCTTTGCCATGCATTCCATTCGCGAGTTAGCCGGAACCAAGGATGGTTGGTGGTTGTACAAAGCGGGAGTAGAATTTTATAACTACACTAAAGCGCCTATCGCAATGGTGTCATTACCCAAATGATATGGCTCCCAGGTTTGGTTTCGGTTGCTCGACTGTTGGGGATGAACGCGCAATTGCTCGCATCTGGTGTGTGACCCAGTGCTAAGACTGGGTAGGAGTCTGCCCTTTGTTTCAGGGAGCTGTTTATAATCGCGCCGATTTCTCTAATAAAAATGCTTTTGCTCTGGTTAATTGCCAGGGTGAGTGAGTTAGACAAGCGGAGCTGAAAAATGGCGATTAGCCTTGATGTATTAGCGTCCTTCGCACCTTTCAATACCCTGAGCCATGAATACCTGGTTCAGGTCGCAGAGAAGGCTAATCTGCGGGAAGTCTCCAAGGGAACGATTATCTTCAAGCGCGGACGTCCATTTCCTGAAAAAGTCTATTTGGTAGGCGGTACAGTCGATCTTATCGATTCCAGCTTCCAGGTGAGTACTATTAACCCGGCAAGTGAATCCCGCCGGTCCCCTCTGAATATTACCCAACCAACCCAGGTGTCAGCGGTTGCTAAATCTGATGTGACCCTGTTGGCTGTGGACAGTGATTTTATCGATCTGGTATTGGCCTGGAGCGAATCCAGCGATGAAGAAGTAGATACTTCTGGCGTTAGCCTGCACGACGACAATGACTGGATGTCCTCGCTCTTGCAGTCGCCACTGTTCAGTCGATTGCCACCAGCCAACATTCGCCAACTGTTTATCCGTTTTAGTGGTCAGAAAGTTCAGGCGGATGAAGTGGTGATCAAGCAAGGGGAGCGAGGTGATTACTTTTATGTGCTTGAGTCTGGCAGTGCCATGGTGATGGATACGGCGGGTAAGATTTTGGCGGCACTGCGGCCTGGCAATTATTTTGGTGAAGAAGCTTTGGTGGGAGATACAACGCGCAACGCCACGGTCAAAATGATCACGCCTGGCAAGATTATGCGTTTAAAAAAGGAGGATTTTCGCGAGCTATTGCAAGAGCCAATCCTCAAGTTTGTCACTGCGGAAGATCTTAAAAAACGCGCACCTGAATTACCTGCTTTTCAAATTCTGGATGTGCGTTTGCCATTGGAGCGACGCATGCAGTCGGTGCCGGATAGTCGTAACATTCCCTTGAACCAGTTGCGCAACCAGTTAAAAAACCTGGATGACGCAGTGACTTATGTCGTGACGGATGATTCCGGGCGCCGTAGTGATGTAGCGGTACATTTGCTGACCCAGGCGGGTTTTGATAGCTGTGTTTTGCGTAATGCAGCGCAATATTACAGCGGCTTATAGGATTTTCCCTCCATTCCAACTCATCGGGTGAGCTGCAAATTCGTGCGGCTTACCTGTATGATGGCGCCCTGAATTTTTTGACCCCTTTGATCAATAACAGACAGGGCACCATGAATAAACATCGTGTTTTAACCGGAATTACCACCACGGGCACTCCGCATTTGGGCAATTATGTCGGCGCAATTCGTCCTGCAATTCAAGCCAGTCAAAGAGCGGATGTGCAATCGTTTTATTTTCTGGCGGATTTTCATGCATTGATTAAATGCCAGGAGCCAGATCTGGTTCATCAATCAACCCGTGAAATTGCAGCCACCTGGCTGGCATTGGGGTTGGATACCGATAATGCGATCTTTTACCGCCAATCTGATGTACCGGAAATTCCGGAACTCTGCTGGGTGCTAACCTGTAATGCGGCCAAGGGATTGATGAACCGCGCACATGCTTACAAAGCGTCTGTTGATGCGAATCTGGAAGCAGGCGAGGATCCGGATTACGCCATTACCATGGGTTTGTATTCGTATCCCATTTTAATGGCCGCAGACATATTAATGTTTAATGCACACAAAGTTCCGGTGGGACGCGATCAAATTCAGCATATTGAAATGGCCCGCGATATAGCAGCGCGCTTCAATCATCACTATGGCGAACACTTTGTGCTCCCGGAGGCAGTGGTGGATGATAATGTGGCGGCAGTGTTGCAAGGATTGGACGGTCGTAAGATGAGTAAAAGTTACGGTAACACTATTCCGTTATTCTTGCCTGAAAAACAATTAAAGAAATCGATTAATAAAATTCTTACCAATTTGTTGGAGCCGGGCGAGCCAAAAGATCCGGATACATCACCGGTATTTCAAATCTGGCAAGCCTTTGCAACACCGGAGCAGACAACTTACATGCGTGAACAATTTGCCGCTGGTATTGCCTGGGGTGAAGCTAAAAAACAATTGTTTGAATTGATTAATGGGCAGCTTGCTGAAGCCCGCGATAAATATGAATCCTTGCTGGCTAACCCCGCACATATTGAAGACGTTTTGCAACAGGGTGCAGAGAAAGCGCGCGCTTATAGTAAGCCGCTTCTGGAAAAAGTGCGCGAGGCAGTAGGCATTCGCAAAATAAAATAATTGGGTTGGATGACTAAAATAAACCCCGCATTTGCGGGGTTTTTTATTGATCATCAAGGGAACTGTTGCTGCTAAAAATCTATTGTGCCTGCAGTGCAACAACTTTTAATACAGCAGAGGTCAGACGACTTAATTGTTCACTATTGATAATAAATGGCGGCATTAAGTAGATGATTTTTCCAAACGGACGAATCCATACACCATGTTCAACAAATAGCGGTAAAAGTTTGCTGGAATCTATATCGTTAACAAGTTCAACCACGCCGATTGCCCCTAAAACACGTACATCGGTTACGTAAGAAAACTCCTTGCAAGGGGCAAGCTCTTCACGTAGTTGTTGGCTGATTGCTGCGACTTTTTCCTGCCAGTTGGAGTTAAGTAGCAAATCGATACTGGCGTTGGCGACAGCACAGGCAAGTGGGTTAGCCATATAGGTTGGGCCGTGCATAAACGCCGGATTTTCGCCGCTACTGATACCATTGCTGACTTTATCGTTGCAGAGTGTGGCAGCGAGGGTGATGTAACCTGCACTCATTGCCTTACCCAGACACATAATATCCGGGCTAATTCCCGCGTATTCGCAAGCAAATAATTTTCCGGTGCGACCAAAGCCAGTAGCGACTTCATCCACAATCAATAAAATTTCGTGCTTGTCACAGAGTTCACGTACACGGCGCAAATAATCCGGCGAATAAAAACGCATACCGCCGGCACCTTGCACAATTGGTTCGACAATGACTGCTGCAATTTTTTGGCGATGTTGTTGAATTAGTTGTGCAAATTTTCCGATATGGGATTCCTGAAAGGGCTCATCAAATTTGCATGCTGGTGCATCGGCAAACAAATGGTGTGATAGTGAATGGTGAAATAAGTGATGCATCCCCGAGTGCGGGTCGCAGACTGACATAGCGCCGAAGGTGTCACCGTGGTAGCCGCGCTTGAGGGTGAGAAATGTTGTGCGTTGTGCTTGACCTTGTGCGTGCCAATACTGGATGGCCATCTTTAAGGCAATTTCAACCGCAACTGAGCCAGAGTCAGAAAAGAAAACCTTGTTTAATCCGGCGGGGGTGATTTTGGCGAGCGTGTTGGCTAGTTTTACAGCGGGCTCATGGGTAATTCCAGCAAACATTACATGGGCCATTTTGCCGAGCTGATCAATCACCGCTTGGTTCAACACCGGGTGATTGTAACCGTGCAAGGTGCTCCACCAGGAGGACATGCCATCAATCAGCACCCGGCCATCGGCCAGGTGCAACTCCACCCCTTGTGCATGGCTAACCGGAGTGATTGAACCCGGTTGATTAAAGTCGGTATAAGGGTGCCATACGTGGGCACGGTCCAAGCGTAATAAATCGTGGTGGGCAATTTCCTGATTGTAAATCATGGTGGTTCCGGCAATGTTCATACAGATTTCATCGTAACATCACTAAGCTTAACGCCATTTATCTGAAAGACCAGAATTAATGGCGTTAATTCGCAGGCGATTAATTAAATCTGACGATCAAATCCAATTGTTTTTGCGATAATTTTTCCATTTCACCGTTTAATTCGTCCGCCGCACCTATTTCCTGCTGGGTTTGGTTGGAAATACTGGCGATTGACAAGGTGTTGCGTTCAATCTCCATTGCCATCGACGATTGCTCTTCCGCTGCAGCGGCAATTTGATGGGACATCTGGTCAATTGCATTGACTGAATCGGAAATAGAGGTGAGCGCTGCATTGACATTGCCCATCTCACTAACGCTGCGGTCCGCCAGCGCAAGGCAGTTCTTCATATTGAGGCTGGCGTCTTCTGTTGCTTTGCCCAAGGCCGCAATAATTTGCTGGATGTCTCCGGTAGACTCCTGGGTGCGTTGTGCGAGCGAGCGAACTTCATCGGCTACTACGGCAAAACCGCGACCCTGTTCACCGGCGCGGGCTGCTTCGATGGCTGCGTTTAAGGCCAGCAAATTAGTCTGTTCTGCAATGCCGCGAATAACATCAACCACACTGGCAATTTTGCCGCTGTCTTCGCTCAACTTGTTGAGAACAGTGCCCAGATTGCTCACTGTTTTTGATAAATCATCAATGGCTTGGCGTGCACCTTCAATTACGTCGTTGCCTTTATTCACCTCATTAATGGCTGTACCGGTTGCTATGGATGTTTGGTTTGCGCCGCTGGCAACTTCCTGCACAGCCTGCGCCATTTGCTGCATGGCGCTGGCGACACCGGCTGTTTCCTGTTGTTGCGCAGTCATGCCTTCATAGGTTTTACGGGCTTGGTTATGGGCTGCTACTGCCTTATCTTGTAACTCCCGGGACGACTCACCAAAGCGCCCCAAGGCCGTGCGCAAACGCGACTCTATGGCGTGTTGAGCGAGGGTGATTTCACCCATGGCATCGCAACGGCCAGTGTAAATGTAGGCTGCGAGTGGGTCATGGATAACGGCCCTGGCTTCCTGTAGCGCGGAAGCGATACGACCTTGCTGTAGCAACTGCGCAACGACTCCAATCACCAGGGCGACAATGACTGAACTGATCATTCCACCGGTAGTTATCGCGCTGGAAACCCCTGCTGCAATGACTAATAAAATCAGACTGGACAACCCGATAAGGGCGCTATTGCCATAGCTGCTCCATAGCTTTTCAAATGTTGAGTAGGCAGGTTTACCCTGGTTAAGGCGTGCGTAAACCGCTTCGGCTCTGCTAACCACGGCGGGATCGGCTTTTACTCGCACAGATTCATAACCGTAGATTTGGCCGTTTTGGCGAAGAGGTGTGATATAGGCATCTACCCAATAGTGATCGCCATTTTTGCAGCGGTTTTTCACAATTCCCATCCAGGGTTTGCCGGCTTTTAATGCAGTCCAGAGCATTCCAAAGGCTGCCGCCGGCATTTGCGGATGACGCAAAATATTGTGTGGCTGCCCGATTAATTCATCATGGCTAAAACCGGAAATTCGGCTGAAAGTGGCGTTGCAGAATTCAATGTCGCCGCGCAGGTTGGATGAAGAAACTATTTCATCTTTAGCGTTTAGATGAACTTCGCGTCCGGTGACATGGCCATTGTTGCGCATAGATAGATCCTGTTGTTCAAAAGCAAAGCGAGAGGGCTAGTCACTGAAGGCTAGACCAAAATCGAGAAAACTCTAGTAATTGTCTGATTTTTCTACTGTTTATCAGGCTGCTGCGAATCGTTCAGGTGCTTGCTGTACTCTGCCTGGGCGCGAAAATTCCGGTTCGCTGGTATTTCGAAATTGGGATTCGAACAGAAATCGGGTCAGCGCCGCGCGCTTTTCCTCCTCTAGGTCCAAAAACTCGATACTGATTTGGGTGTGACGGTAGGGACTGCGGCCCATACGGAAGGCGCAGATACGTGCTTTACAGCGAATCTGCAGTTCATCCGTCAGGTTGACTTCGCAGAGCGGCAAGTGGGCGCCGTGACGTAGGAAAGGGAGCAGGTTGCCGGCGACGATTAAACGCAAGCCGCCACTGGAAATGTCCTGCAGTGTGCCAAAGCAGGGTTCTTGCCCGAGGGTGCGAATTTTCACGCTCAAGGGGGATTGATGGCCTATGGCATAGCGTGGAGCGCTGCGTCTTGGGGTGTAAACGGCGAACTCTGGCAATTCGATCGCAAAACCCACTGCGCCGTAGTTTGAACCAAGGGCGACCACCGGGGCGCGAACGACTAACTGTTCGCCGTTGCGATGATGACGCAGGGTAATGTCGTCGCCTGCATCCAGAATCAACTGTTGAGGAAATAGGTCATCCAGCCAGAGTAGACCGCGATCTATATCGATTGCGAGGATCATGCTTTGATAAACGCGGCTGGCAGTACCGATTTTAATTTCCAGCAACTGCCGGTTTTTTTGCAATTCCCATAATGGGAGGTATTGGTCGGGAATCTGGATGTCGGCCGATAAACCCATTTCGCCACCGATTGAATCAGCAGGAACAGAGATTTTCTTTTCACTGGAGTTACGCCCAGTTTTCTTAAAGAATTTATCGAACAACGACATTACAACCTCCTCGCGGCAATTATTCTCCCCTGGATTGGCAATTCAGAGGGCTTAAATGGGTTAGAGCAAGCCCTGTGCCAGAGAGATTTTTTGCAAGAAATCAGAAGTTCGTGGCTGGAACCAGCAACAGGCGACGGCGATTGCCCCACGATTAAGGTGAATTCGCTTCTATTTTGTCCAGTTGCCAAAGTATAGACCGGCAAGCGATTGCCGCGTGGCGGATTGATTTCCACTTGCGGGTAAAATCCGTACAATGCGCGCCTCGCCGATTTACTGCGCGGTTATGTCTTTAAAAATGAGCCTTACCCCATGAAAGAGTTAAACGAACGTAAAGATCGCCTTGAATTCAATAAGTTGCAGAAGCGCCTGCGCCGCTTGACCGGTTCTGCGATTGTCGACTACGGCATGATTGAAGAGGGCGACAAGGTGATGGTGTGCCTGTCCGGGGGTAAGGATTCCTACACCATGCTGGATATTCTATTGAGCCTGCAAAAAACTGCGCCCATTTCGTTTGAGCTGGTAGCGGTCAATATGGACCAGAAACAGCCGGGTTTTCCTGAGCACGTACTCCCTCAGTACCTCACTGAACTGGGCGTACCATTCCATATTATCGAGCGCGATACCTACAGCATCGTGAAAGAAGTCGTTCCCGAAGGAAAAACCACTTGCGGACTCTGTTCGCGTTTGCGTCGCGGTACTTTGTATGGGTTTGCTGATGAAATTGGCGCGACCAAAATCGCATTGGGTCATCATCGCGACGATATTATTGAAACCTTGTTTTTGAATATGTTTTATGGCGGCAAGATCAAAGCTATGCCACCTAAACTCTTATCTGATGATAAGCGTAATATCGTGATTCGCCCCTTGGCCTACTGCGCGGAAGAAGACATTGAAAAATTTGCAGAGTTGAAAGGCTTTCCAATTATTCCGTGTAATTTGTGTGGTTCACAGGAAAATTTACAGCGTCAGGTTGTAAAGGAAATGTTGCACCAGTGGGAGCGCCAGTATCCCGGGCGTACAGAAACTATTTTTTCTGCCATTCGCAATGTGCAGCCATCGCAATTGGCGGACGTGAAATTATTTGATTTCCTGAACCTTGAATCGCAGCAAGTTAGCGAGTCAGAAGATGAAGATGCTTGTGGGATTGCGCCTCAGGCAATGCGTCGCGATGACGGTGTGCAGTTTATGGATGTGCTGGATATTCAATAATGTCTCCGGGTTTCAGGCAACCAGTTTATGGTTGTCCAGGGCCATAATGGTTGAGCGATAACTGGTAATAAATTCCTCTGTATTTCGCGCGCAGCCTGTGCCATTGTCAAAATGCCTGGCCCAGAGTTGCGCCAGTCCATTCACATCCATAGTTTTACCGGTATCAATATTGCTGGATTTATAGATCATCCATGCTACGGCTGTGGCGTAGCCAAGGTTGCTAATTAATTCCTGATGAGGATTTTTAAGGAATTGCTGCTGGCTTGCAAAGCCGCGCACCAAGGATGCGAGCTCTGGAAACTGGATCAGGTATTTATCCCAGATTTCACGATGCTTTTCCGCTGTAATCTGGTAAATGCCCAGCCCATGTCGTTCCGCACAATAGTGCGATTCGTTCAGTAGTGATTCTTGTAGAGCCGTTCCCAAAAGTAAATCTGCGTTGCCGTCGGAGAAATCGCCCAATGCTGTCAGGCAGGGGTTAATAATTTGTTCGCGCAAATCACTCACATAAATGCTCATAACTACCTCGTTGCTCCATTTTTTGTCACAAGCTCGCCCGATTTGTCAGGTGGTTATTGATAACCGACAAGTTGCACAAACTTTTCAACTGGAACTGTGTCAAAAAACACTCGTTAACTCTGTACCAGCATAAGTTACGCCAACTTTGTGTGTTGCTTGGCAGTTAGCAATTAATGAAGGGCATTGCTTAAAAATTCCATCTTTTCCTGAATTGAGTATGGTTCAATCTGGCGCGTTGTTATAAACATTTTTTCGCAAAAATTGATGGTGTTAAGAGATTAAACATCTAAAAACACTGGCTATACTCGATTTATGGTGCGAGCAAAAACGGAATATTGATATGCGTGTTGGAGTTCCCAAAGAAATTAAGACTGGTGAAAACCGTGTTGCATTGACGCCGTCGGGTGCCGCTGAGTTGCGCGCACTAGCACATGATGTTTATGTGATGCGCGGTGCAGGTGTTGCGGCGGGTTTTAGTGATACGCAGTACCAGCATGCCGGTGCGCAACTGTGTGATTCACTTGTTGATCTATATGGTGCTGCAGAGCTGATCGTTAAAGTGAAAGAGCCGCAAGTGCAGGAATATGGATTATTAACGGATCGTCATTGTTTATTTACTTATTTGCATTTGGCCGCAAGCCGCCCGCTAACGGACGCGCTGCTTGCATCTGGTGCAACCTGTATTGCCTACGAAACCTTGACCGATGCCCAGGGGCGATTGCCCTTGCTGGCGCCCATGTCAGAAATTGCCGGCCGCATGGCAGTACAGGCAGGTGCACATCATCTTGAGGCTGCACAAGGTGGAAAAGGTGTGTTGCTCGGCGGTATTCCGGGTGTTGCTCCTGCCAAGGTGTTGATTCTGGGAGGTGGCGTAGTCGGCGCTAACGCTGCCGCCATGGCGGTGGGTATGGGCGCGCAGGTTAGGGTGATGGATAAATCCATTGTGCGTTTACGTCATCTGGACGATTTGTGGCGAGGCCGGGTTATTTGCGAGTACGCGGTTCAGGAAAAGCTAAATGAATATGCACAGACGGCAGATTTGATTATTGGTAGTGTGTTAAACACCGGCGCCAGTGCCCCCAGGCTGATTGATCGCGCGTTAATTCGCACTATGGAGCCGGGCAGCGTGTTGGTGGATGTGGCTATCGACCAGGGCGGTTGTTTTGAAACTTCCCGTCCAACTACCCACCAGCAACCAACCTATGTTGAAGAGGGGATTATTCATTATTGCGTCGCCAACATCCCCAGTGCTGTGGGGCGCACTGCAACCCTTGGGCTAACCAATGCAACACTGACCTACATACTGCGATTGGCCAATGAAGGGCTCGCCTGTTTGAAATTGGACTCTGGCTTGCGCGCCGGATTAAATATTTATCAAGGCCAACTTACCCATGTGGGTGTGGCTCAGTCGTTTGGGATGCCAGCGATAGATCCGCTTTCGCTTTTGTAGGCGCATTTTTTCTATAGAAAATAAAGCTATAGATTCAGGCGCCTTGGATAATATTGATCTATACTCGACACAGGTTTGTGCTGTTTTAGCTGCCAAATGGGGGCAAGGTCGTTCCCAATAACAGTATTCAAAATTATACCCAGCTCCCGGAAATCCTAGGTCGATGAGAGATAAAGCCCCTTCCTTTTTCAATGGCATCTCTTTCCAGCTTGCCAAAATCGGCATTATTTTAGCGTTCGTTCTTAGCTTTTTATTGAGCTCAGTCCAGCTTTACCTTGATTTTCTCAATCAGGAAAAGGAGCTGGAGTCATTAATTGATCGCGTTGTGAAAGTTGCTACACCACCTGCTGTGCGCTCGGTTTCTACCTTGGACGATGAGTTGTCCTATGAGGTTGTAAACGGTTTGCTGCGCTACGGATTTATTTATGAAGTAGTAATTTACGACGATACCGGCAATGTGCTGGCGCAGGGCAGTAGCACTCGCCCGGAAGTAAAAACGCGTTGGCTTACCAGCAAAATTACCGATAACACCCGTGAGTACTCCGAAAACCTGCTGTTACCCGGTTATACCGATGGCACCGCAGGCAATATTCGCTTTTCAGTGGATATGGATTTGGCGCTGGAGGGGTTCTATAACCGCTCCAAAACCGCGCTCTTCACCGGTTTATTGCGCAATATGTTCCTGGTGCTGCTGTTGTTTGTAGTGTTTTATTACACGCTGACGAAACCTCTGGTGCGTTTGTCGCGCGAAATTAACAGTATCAATCCGGATCACCCCGGCGTTAACCGGCTGACGCAGTTGCCTGCACAACGCAAAGATGAGTTGGCCCAATTGATTGCCAGCTCCAATCAATTGCTGGACGTAGTCGAACTTTCACTTGCCAAGCGCCGTGCAGTGGAATTGGCCTTGCGTAAAAGTGAAGAGCACTTGCGGCAAATTATTGATCACCTGCCAGTAATGATTGGTGCGCGCAATATTGCGGGCTACTATTTATTTGCTAACAAAGCGCTAGCGACTGAGTTGGGTTATACGCCTGAGCAGATGCGCAATTTGCACGTGCGCCAGCTGCTGAAAAACTCTGTCTTCGATATAGATACCATGCTGCAAAACGATTATCGCGTAATTCGTGGCAACGAAGAGCTGGATGTTGTTGAGGAGCGTTTTGTTACCGCCACTGGTAAACAATTATTTTTGCAAACCCACATAATGCCGCTGGCATTCTATGACGAGAAGGTTGCCCTTATTGTTTCGGTAGATATTACCGAGCGCAAAAATGCACAAGCCAAAATGGAATTTATGGCGCACCACGACGCTTTGACCGGTCTGCCTAACCGCGTGCAATTGGTAGAGCGCCTTGAACACGAATTGCGTCGTGCCGAGCGCCACGGTTATTTTGGTGCAGTACTGTTTATCGATCTGGATCAATTCAAAACGATTAATGATTCGCTCGGCCACCCGGTGGGTGACCGCGTATTGGAAGTGGTTGCATCGCGCTTGCAGCAGTCCGTGCGCGAAGAAGATCTGGTTGCGCGTTTGAGTGGCGATGAGTTCGTAGTTGTGCTCACAGTGCTTGATCAAAATATTGAAACTGCCGCATTGCGTGCCGGTGAAATCAGCGAAAAAATCCGCTCGATTATTTCGCAACCCTATATGTATGACAGCATGGAGTTGCGCGTGACCTGTAGCGTGGGCGTAGTGGTTTATCCGGATAAAAACAATTCGGTACATGAATTGTTACGCTATGCAGACACTGCTATGTATCAAGTGAAAGAAAAAGGTCGCGATTCAATCGAATTTTTCAACGAAGAAATGGCAGATAAGGTTAGCCGACAATTAACGATGGAGGGTGATTTGCACCGTGCGTTGGAAGAGGGGCATTTCCAGCTTTATTACCAGCCTAAAATTGACATCAAAACCAATCGGGTTGTGGGTGCGGAAGCGCTGTTGCGTTGGCATCATCCCACCAAGGGAATGGTATCGCCGGTGGAATTTATTCCAGTGCTGGAAACCTCTGGCATGATTATCGAAGTTGGGCAATGGGTGTTGGAAGATGCTTGTAAAACCCTGGTGAAATGGCATCTGTCGGGTTTGTGGCAAGAAGGCATGCGTTTGAGTATCAATATCAGCCCACGCCAATTCCGCCGTGTTGCATTTGTGGATGACGTTATTGCAACGCTGGAGAAATATCAGATTCCGAGAGACTCACTGGATATGGAAATTACGGAAGGTATTGTTATCCAACGTGTCGATGATGCTATCGCCACTATGACAACGCTCAGTGAATATGGCATTAGTTTCTCGCTGGATGACTTTGGTACTGGTTATTCGTCAATCAGTTACCTCAAACGTTTGCCGGTAAGTACGCTGAAAATTGATCGGGGTTTTGTGCGCGATATTATTGAAGACCGCAACGACCGTGTATTGGTGGAAACCATTATTACCATGGGGCGTTTGCTGGATATGGAGTTGGTAGCTGAAGGGGTCGAGGAAGAAGAGCAGTTAGCAATTCTGAAATCGTTCGGTTGCGATTATTATCAGGGTTACTTATCCAGCCAGCCTATTCCGATTGAGCGCTTTGAAAGCTTCCTGGGTAAAAAATAACTTCCCGTTTTTTGTTGATATTTTTCCTTCCTGCAATAAGAACGGGAAATGGGGATGAATTAAAACAATCTTCCCAATAAATACGGGATTGCAGTTTCCACCCGCATAATCCGTTCACCCAAATGCACCGCATCAAAGCCGATTTTTTTTAGCAAATCGATTTCATACGCAATAAATCCACCTTCGGGGCCAACCGCCAGGCTCAGCGAATAATCAATATTGCGCGGGCATTCTGTCTCCGTATAAGGATGCGCAACCAGTGCGGTGGTATTGGCGATAATCCCGGGCAATTCATCTTCTACAAAGGGTTTGAAGCGTTTGTGCAAATGCACTTGTGGCAAACGCGTATCGCAACCTTGTTCAAGCCCTAACACCAGTTGTTCATGAATTGCATCGGCTTCCAAAAATGGCGTTTGCCAATAACTTTTTTCTACGCGATACGAATTAATCAAGTGCAACTCTTTAACCCCCAGAGTGGCAATGGTCTGGAAAATACGGCGCAACATTTTCGGGCGCGGTAAACCCAGGATCAATTTCATCGGCAAGGCTGCAGGTGACGGTATGTTAAGCGATAACTCAAATTCCAGCTCATTATCAGCACTGCGCACTAAAATTCCGCTGCCCATGTTTCCATTCAATAACCCGACTTTGTAACTCTCCCCCTCTTTAGCGACATGCACTTCGCGAATATGGGCAAGGCGGCGCGAGTCGCGAATAAGGGCGCGATCAGGTGCAATCAGATCGTCTGAGGTGAGCAATATCAGATTCATAATATATCTGGTGACTAGCAAAATGAGGTGGCTATTGTAGCGCTTAAGCATGCGACTGTGGAAACAAGGGTATGCGCAGGAAATGCCCCTTTGAAAGATGTCGGAATTTTCTTATAGTTCGTAGCCCGCCGATAAGGCAAATCGTTAATATCTAAATCAGAGGATAAATTATGAGATGGACTTGGTTGTATCAGTTGGGCTCTCCTACATGGTTTTATCAGAAAACCAGTATCTGGTTGCCGTACATGTATTTTGTGTCTCTGTTTTTATTGTTGATAGGCACTGTTTGGGGGTTGGGATTCGCACCGGTGGATTCAAAGCAGGGGAATAGCTATCGCATATTATTTATTCACGCTCCAGTGGCACATATCGCCGAAGTTGCCTATGTTGCCATGGCAAGTATGGGGGCGGCGGGTTTGATTTGGAAAACGAAACTTTCCTTTATGGCGATGAAGGTCTCCGCCCCTCTAGGGGCTGTGTTTACGTTTATTGCTTTAGTGACTGGCTCCATTTGGGGAAAGCCCACCTGGGGGGCCTGGTGGGTATGGGATGCGCGAATTACATCCATGTTGATTTTGTTCTTTTTATTTCTGGGTGTTTATGCCTTGCAAGAGGCGTATCAAAATAAAGATGCGGGCAATAAAGCGGCGGCTGTTTTGTCTCTGGTCGGCGTTGTAAATATTATTATCATTAAAAAATCTGTTGAGTGGTGGAATACCTTGCACCAACCTGCCTCTATTACAAAGGGAGCCATTGATATTTCTATGTTGGTGCCACTGCTTATTAATATTCTCGGCATGTACATTCTTTATTTGGCCTTATTGATGGCGTGGACTCGCATGGAAATATTACGGCAGGAAAGGAAAAAGCAGTGGGTAAATGAATTGTTCAGTGCTAGCGGCCAGCGGTAGTCGCTAGTTGAATCCGATCTATAACAACATCGGCCATTCGTATTCGTCAACGAGAAGGGCGGATCCATTCATTGTCCAACAGCTAGCCGATTTACTGGGTATAAGTGCGGAAAAGCAGTTTCTGGATTTAGCCTGCGGTACCGGCAATTACACGAACGAATTGGCGTCCTTGGGTGGTCGTTGGCATGGTGTGGATATTTCCAGCGTTATGCTCGCCCAAGCTAGTGCAAAAAATGCCCGAATTAATTGGTGTTTGGCTGGCGCCCATCAATTGCCATACGTTAGTAATTTCTTTGATGGCGTAATTTGTACACTGGCGATCCATCATTTTTTTGATCTGCCTGCCGTTTTTACTGAAGTCGCGCGCGTGCTCAATCGTGGCCGATTCATTGTATTTACGGCTTTCCCCGATCAAATGAGACAGTATTGGTTGTACCACTATTTTCCTGGAATGATGAAAAAGTCGATACGCCAAATGCCGGAGCAATTGGTAGTTATCCAGACATTACAGTCCGCTGGCTTTTCGATTGACAATCTGATCCCATTTCACGTGACCAATCAGCTGAACGATTTATTTTTATACGCAGGGAAGGAAAGGCCGGAGCAATATTTGGACCCAAGGGTGCGTGCAAACATTTCTTCGTTTGCTTCTCTGTGTGAGGCCGATGAGCTTGAACAGGGTTTGCGATTGCTGCAGGAAGATCTTTCAACAGGTAGGTTTGATCAGGTAGCGGAGCGTTACCCATCTAATACGGGAGATTATGTATTTATTTCTGCTTCAATTCGATGAGTTTATACGCTGTTTAAATGGCGTCCCCGGCGGGAATCGAACCCACATCATACGCTTAGGAGGCATACGTTCTATCCGATTAAACTACAGGGACGTCGCCGCGCATTATATTCAAAATTTCACGTAAAGAACCAATTTCTTAAGCGCTTTTAAATCTATTGAGTCTCGGAGGTTGGGGATGCCCGTGGAGGGTGAAAATTGATCAGTGTCTGGGGTCGAGTTTTTACGAAGGGCAGCGGGCAGAGGATAAATATCTATTAAGTGGCAAGTGATCTCAGTTACTTTTATGTAGTAGTCCCTAGGGTGAACCCGCACACATTATCGAGTTTAAACGACAAAACCTCTACGAAAAATCTGCAAAAAAACTTTAACTATTTACAGTCTGAAAGAATTCCACGGAATTCTACCAATTCCATCGCCTTGATTTTGCTACTTTCGCACCGGCTTCAATAACACAACCCTCCTTGATTCTAAAAGGTTCCGAAGCCTAAACAACGACTCTAATCCTGACGATTATCTCTAGGACTTAACCATGAATAACAATAAAAGTGGTATCTACAAGGCTTTGCTTTTATCGATTGCCGGAGCTTGTTTCGCTTGCTCCCAGGCAATAGCTCAATCGGTAAGCGTTAACGCGTCTACCGAGTATCAAACCATTACCGGGTTTGGCGGAATGAATGGCGTAGGTTGGATTGGCGATTTAACCGCCTCTCAAATTGAAACCGCGTTCGGTAACGGGGAAGGTCAGCTGGGCCTGAGCATCATGCGCCTGCGGATTGACCCAAACTCCGCGAACTGGAACCAACAAGTCACATCGGCTGTTCGCGCACGGCAGCTGGGTGCCAAACTATTGGCTACGCCTTGGTCACCACCGGCCTACATGAAGACCAACAATAGTCTGATCAATGGAGGAAAGCTTAAGCCGGAATATTACGATGAGTACGCGACTCATCTTTTAAACTTTGCGGATTTCATGTCGCGCAACGGAGCCCCACTGTATACCGTATCTGTTCAAAACGAACCGGATTGGCACCCGGACTATGAGTCTGCAGACTGGTCTGGTGATGATTTCGTAAGCTTTTTAAATTCGGAAGGCGCACGCTTCGGTTCAAACTTGAAGGTAACTGTCGGTGAGTCTGTGGGTTTTGCAAAGCGCTTCACTGATCCGGTTTTGAACAGTGCAACCGCCGTTCAGCATGCGGATATTATTGCCGGACACCTTTATGGCGCTGTCCCGCAGGATTACCCATTGGCGCGCGCCAAGGGTAAAGAAGTATGGATGACCGAACATTACACTGATAGCAAAAATGATGCAGATGTGTGGCCGCTCGCGTTGGATGTAGGTACCGAGTTGCATCGCAGTATGGCCGCAAATTTCAACGCCTACATCTGGTGGTACATTCGCCGCTCTTACAGCTTTATTAAGGAAAACGGACAAGTGAGTAAGCGCGGCCATATCATGGCGCAGTACGCCCGTTATGTTCGCCCGGGTTTCAAGCGCATAGGTGCGACTGAGAAGCCTTATTCAGATGTGGCGGTTACCGCCTTTAAAGGCCCGGACAACAAGATTGTAATGGTCGTCGTTAACACAGGTACTTCATCGCGCAGCCTTAATCTCACGTTGCAAAACGCCAGCGTAGGGAATCTTGTTAAATACAGTACCTCAGCAACACTTAACGTTGGGTACGGCGGTACGACCAAGGTAAATAATGGCACGGCAACCGTAATTGTTGAGCCACAAAGCGTTACTACATTCGTCAGCGAAGGCACTGCGGCGTCTAGTGTTTCCAGTTCATCATCCAAAAGTTCTGTAGCACCTAGCACTTCTTCCAGAAGCTCGACGTCCTCCAGCGTGATTCGCTCAAGCGCTTCCAGTATTGCTTCTTCCGTTATTTCTTCTGCTCCTCGCTCTTCTAGTAGCAGTTCTTCTAGCCGCAGCTCTTCCGCAGCAAGCAACAATGCAAATTGTAGTTACGTGGTGACTAGCGATTGGGGGAATGGATATACCGCTGCGATTCGTATTAAAAATAATGGAACTAATGCGATTAACAGTTGGAGTGTAAATTGGAATTACACCGATGCTACGCGTATTACCGGTTCGTGGAATGCCAATCTCTCTGGTAGTAATCCTTATTCGGCGAGCGGTTTGAGTTGGAACTCTTCAATTCAGCCGGGGCAAACGGTTGAGTTTGGCTTCCAGGGCACTAAAAATGCGGGTACAGCACAAGTGCCTGCAATTACCGGCAGTGTTTGCCAATAACCCTGCGACTATGTTTGGTGGGTTACCTGTAATATTTATTGTGCAATCAATAGCAAAACATGCAACGGCTTAGTTGCATGTTTTGCTGTTTGAACCCATTCATAAAAATAATAATACGTTGGTTATAAAACAATTTACTTTCGTGACTGTTATTTAATCCTTGGCTACAATAATTTCGAGTTGGGTAATAATCTACAACTCCGGCAATGGTTTTTATAATTAAAAATTACGCATATGACGGCACCTTATTCTAACGATTATTCTCGAAGCTGCGCGTATGCCTATAAGAAGTGATACTTCATGCTTGAATTTTATAAAAATGCCGCGTTGGTTATATCCCTACTATTGCTGTTCAGTGGCTTTGTAGCAGTTGAATGTTTTTATCAGAGTAAACACCAAACGCCTTTATTGCCGGCAGAGCAAAGCGATATTCCCTGGCGAGCGGTAATCAGTTCGGATCGGGATGATGGCGGCCTTTCTAAATACTCTGTAAAAGAGTCTTCCTACTATATCGATTATGATTTTTGGTTGCATGATGGTGTCCAGTATCCTTATGTTTCATTTGCCACACGTTTCACCAAGCCTCGAGTGGATGCCGCGTCGCCTACCGATCACCATGTGGATTTGTCCTCATTTACCAGTATCAGATTTAAGGTTAAGTGTAATCCCGCGAATATACTGATGTTTACAGTGTACTCATTCGACGAGCAAGTTAGTACTTTCAATAATTTATTAACCTATCGTATTCCATCAGTCTATTTTTCCTGCGATAGAAATTGGAGTGAAGTCGAAATTGATTTGGCTAAACTGGAAACGCCGGAGTGGTGGCTAAGGACGCATGCGAACCTTGCGAACCGTAATTACTCCTTAAAGCAAACGGCATCGTTTACGTTTGGAAATTCGGTTCAAAGCCCATTGTTGACGGAGTCGAACATTGCTATCGATAATCTGGTGCTGGAAAGACGAAGCTGGGCGAAAGTGAGTACTGGCATTTTATTGCTGGCATTCACTTGGGGGACGTTTGTTTTTTGGGTGTTTAAACGCTATGCCAAGGTATTAACTGCCGATGTACAGGCCAGATTACAGAAAGACATTCCCTTGATTGCATATCAGCAGTTATCAATTGAGTCTCATAAAGATAAAGAACGTAGCGCGTTATTAAAATATTTGGTGACTCAGTATCATAATCCCGAGCTGGATTTGGAAATGGTTAGCGTAAAAGTGGGTATAAATAAAACAAAAATCAATGAAATACTAAAAGAGGAAATTGGCCTTACCTTCAACGCTTATCTGAATAAACTGCGCTTAACGGAAGCGGCGCGGTTACTTGCAGAAAATACTCAACTGAATATTGCTGAAGTGGCCTTTTCAGTCGGGTACAATAATGCATCTTACTTTAATCGGTTGTTTAAAGGCGAATATGGCTGCGCGCCAAAAGCATTTAAATCATTGCAACTCAATCAATCGCTGCCTTCTGAATAAACACCTTTTTAATCAAGCCATTGTTGTGCTGCCCCTTCGCTAAAACAATTTGCTGCTCAATGTGTTTAAGTGCATCACAATTTCAGCTGTCATTGATTGTAAAAATGACTTAAATCATTGAACAACGATTGGAATTAAAGAGTTTTAGTTGTTTCTGTCAGATTTATTTGATCCCCTTCTTTAATCTCGTCCCTGCAAAGCATTATCTAATGCTGAATTGCATTCCCCGATTGCGACTTATTGATCGCAGTAACATCGCGACTATAAAAATAATTTTTTAAATTGCACTCGGGCGTCCGGGCGTTCGCCCATGCCTTAAAGGTCAAACACAATATTAGAGGACATACCCTATGATTCACGAAAAAAAATTCGCGAGTTTGCTCCGGCGACGCGCCAAGCAGGTTGCTGCGGTTCTCGGCATTCCCGTTGCCCTTACCTTGTTTTCCTCTCCAGCCATGGCGGCTTGCCAATATCAGGTGGATAACGATTGGGGGAGCGGTTATGTTGCGAAAATCCGTATTACCAATGACACCAACACCACGGTAAATAGCTGGAATGTGAATTGGCGCTATGCGGGAACCAATCGGGTTACCAGCGTGTGGAACGCGACTTTATCCGGATCAAATCCTTACTCTGCGACAGGTATCAGTTGGAATTCGGTAATACAACCGGGCCAATCTGTTGAGTTTGGATTTCAGGGAACATCGTCGGGTGTGGCTGAGGTGCCGGTGGTAAGCGGTACCTTGTGTTCAGCGACTACTGTGCCGGTAAGTTCGTCAGCGCCAGCAAGCAGCTCGCGCGCCTCGTCGAGCCTTGGGGCGAGTAGTAAAAGTTCATCCAGTCAGTCATCGGCTGCCAGTAGCAACTCTTCCGCAGCATCAAGCAAACCAATGGTCACTGGAATGCGACGCCCGCTCTCCCCAAATCAGCCGATGTTCATGATTCACGCGGATACCTGGAACTCTGCCGACCCGCAAAAAATTATTGATTTGATTCCTGCTGATATTCGCCCTTACACGGTTCTGATTATTTCTATGTCTATTTATCACGAAGGTGCTAACGGTAATCAGTGTAATTGGCTACAAGTGGAAAATGGAATCGAGACCGCACGCTCCTGGATAAAAACTGCTGCAGAAAATAATATGTGGGCGATGGTTCAACCATCGGCAGGTGGATTTAGTCACTTCCCGGATTACGGGCCGAATGTGGATCTCGAATCAACCATTTACGGTGAACTCTTCCGTGATTATCCAAACTTCCTTGGTATTAATTACGCCGAACAATTCTGGGGTTTCGATACGGAATGTTCACCGTCTCCGATAGCGCGCTGGGAACACTGGGCTAATTTATTAAAATTGACAAATAAATATGGTGGTTACCTTGCGGTCAGTTTTACCGGCGGCTTCTGGGGAGCAAACATCAACCCGATTGGTATGATTAAACGCAATTCTACGTTTGAAAATGCGCTTAAATCCTACGGGAAGAATTTTATCATTCAGGAAAAACACACCATGCCTTATGGCTTCCACGACATCGAAAGTGTGAGCCTGGGTATGTATTTGTCCGGGTTTGCTGGAAACTACGGCATACGTACAGATCGTACCGGCTGGAAAAACGTTGATGGTAGTGATACCTATCCTTTTGGTGCCGGGTCTCCACATTTAATTGAACATTTGAGCTTCACCGGTGAAACCGTATTTGATGGCCCGGAACTAATTTGGCTGGATACAATTAGAGGTTTGTCTAACGGAACCACCTCGGACGGCTATACCACTCGTCGTTGGGAATTATTTCCTCATTTTAAAAATATCCATTTGGATATTTACCGCAAAATTGTCGAAGGCTCTTTCCGTATTCTTGATCGTAAAGAGGTTATCGACAGAACCAAAGTGGTCATAGTGAATGACACTACTTCAGGCGATGATCGCAATAAGTATTCATCTCCCGAAACGTTATTTTCCGGGCTTTATTTAATGGATGATGATGGCACTTATATGAACCAAAATAGTTGGTACAAAAAATCCGGACGTTATCCCGCAATTCCTACTGTGTGGAAATTAAATGATTCGCTCGCCAGTACATTCCAGGTGCAAGTCAATCGTTCCAGCTACAACAGTCGCTGGCCAAATGTGACGGCAAAAGTGAATGAATTTAACAGCCTTTTTCCACAGGAATATACCGGTGATATTTATGCCGGTCGTCAAGAGAATACCTGGGTAACCTATAACCCTTATAAAACCAACAAAACGGCAAGCGGAAATATTCCGCTGAAATACAACACTTGCAGTGCATTGAACGTCACTTACTCGCAATTTACCTCGGGTGTTATTAAGGAATACGCCAATAAATTGGATATTTACTTAACCAATTACGACACACCCACGGCGGGACTCAAGACCAACGTGATCAAAATTACCGGCGCTTCCGCCGTACCTACTTTTACCTTTAAAGATCGCGGTGAACATCCTGCCAGTACATTGAATGGTGTTTGGTTGGATGGTGTGTATACGCTGACCGTAAATCACAACGGCCCCCTGGATATCAGTGTGAATTGTTCCGGGAATAACTCAGGGCGCTTAACCAGCTATAAAACGGCCACTATTCAGGCGCCCGCCGCGCCACCTGTATATACCGGCCCACTTCAATACGAGGCGGAACATTTTGATTTCCGTGGTATAGCAGGGCAAACGGCTAACGGAATAGGTGGGGCCATTCGCAACTACCAAGGCTTGGGTTATTTGAATTTTGGTACGGGCGCATCCGCCAGCGTAAGGGATCAAGTGAATGTTCCTACTGCTGGCATTTATCGTTTACAAACACGTTACTCTTTGGCCAGTGGTAGTGTGAGTAATATCGATGTGTATGTGAATGGCGTGCGTGTAGCAACACCCACATTCACTGCGACCTCATCGACCAGTACCTGGGCAGTGAATCAACAAACCATCAACCTGAACGCCGGTAAAAACACCATTGAATACCGCGCGACGGGTACCCGTTCAAGCGCTATTTATTTCGACAACTTTACGCTTGTTAAATAAATCTCCAGGCCCGGCGTTGTGCCGGGCCACTTTCATTTGAAAAAATAAATCTAATAGGATTTTTCGTATGCAAAAAAAATATTTAACCGCTGCTGTGGTGCAACTACTAAAGCGTACTGGGCAGTTATGTAGTTTGGGGCTCGTAGTCGCGGCGACTAGTCAGGCTTCGTTTGCCGCCTGTACTTACACGATCGAGAGTGAATGGAATTCTGGCTTTACGGCGAATATCAGCATTAAAAATGATACTGGTGCTGCCCTTAATAATTGGGCAGTGAATTGGCAGTATGCCACCAATCGCATGAGCAGTGGTTGGAACGCTAACTTCACCGGCAGCAATCCGTATTCTGCTAGTAATTTGAGTTGGAATGGCAGCATTGCTGTTGGGCAATCAGTTTCTTTTGGCGTTCAAGGTGAAAAAAATGGTGGTGCCGCTGAGCGACCAACAATAAATGGTGCCGCTTGCGGTGGCACTGTTGCAGTCAGTTCTTCGCGCGCAAATTCATCCGTGCCAGTAGTAACCAGTTCATCGTCACGCTCAAGTACACCTTCACAAACTGCGTTCCTGATTCAAGAATCCCAGGCAGGTTTCTGTCGTGTGGATGGCACTATCGATACCAATAATGCCGGTTTTACCGGAACTGGTTTTGCTAACACGAACAATGCGCAAGGTGCAGCAGTGGTGTGGGCCGTGGAAGCAACTACGAGCGGTCGCCAAACCTTAACGTTCCGTTATTCAAATGGTGGAGCGGCTACTCGAAATGGTTCTTTGGTAATCAATGGCGGTAGCAATGGTAACTACACACTGAGCTTGCCAGTAACAGCGAGTTGGACTGATTGGCAAACGGTTGCTATCGAAGTGGATTTGGTACAGGGCAATAATATTTTGCAGTTATCTGCATTAACGGCAGACGGTTTGCCAAATATAGATTCGTTAACGCTGACTGGCGGTAGCGTTAAAGCGGGTAACTGTGGAGCGGTTAGTACCAGCTCAGCGCAATCATCGTCGCGTAGTAGTTCTTCCTCCAGTGTTGCAGCAATTGGCAATCCGGTACCTAGTGTCGGCTGCGGAAAGGCTCGCACATTACAAAATGGCCGCATTACATTGCAAAGTGGCGGTATATCGCGCAGCTATATTTTGGATGTGCCCACCAACTATACCAACACACATCCTTACCGCGTAGTGTTTGGTTTTCACTGGCGCGGTGGAAACGCCGAAGATGTAGCAACCGGGCGCACAGTCAGCACGACGACCTGGCAACACTATGGTTTCAAACGGCTGGCGGGCGACACGACTATTTTTGTGGCTCCTGAAGGTATTGGCAACGGCTGGGCGAATAGCGGTGGTTCAGATGTAGTCTTTACCGATAACATTTTGGCGCAATTAAAAAATAATTTGTGTATTGATGAAAGTCGAATTTTTGCCAATGGTTTCAGTTTTGGCGGCGCGATGAGTTATGCCTTGGGTTGTGCGCGCGCAAAAACATTCCGTGCGATTGCAGCTTATGGAGCCGGGGCAGTGAGTGGTTGTAGTGGCGGCGCTGATCCTATTGCGTATTTTGGCGGCCATGGAGTGCAAGACGGGGTTTTCCCGCCTTCGGTAGGGCAAGGGCTGCGCAATAAATTTGTGGCCAATAATAAATGCACGGCGATGAACCCGATTGAACCCGCCGCAGGAAGTCGTACGCATATTTGCACTAGTTACCAATGCCCGGATAAAAATTTACCGGTGCGTTGGTGTGCTTACGATGCAGGTCACGATGCGTCGCCCGTTGATGGACAGTTTGTTGGTGGTGGCGCAACCTGGTTGCCTGCGGAAGCCTGGAAATTTTTCACCCAGTTCTAACGTGGTTTCAAGTAATAACTGCAATTTAAGCAATCGAGTTTTTAAAATTAGCGAAGGGCTAACAAAAATTGTTGCCCTTCATTTTTAACGCTTCACTAAAGTTCTCCGCTTTGAATATCAAGATTTCTGCGCGGTGCCGGTCGCCATTCGCATAAAACCATCAAACGCTCTGTCGGAAAGAATCGCCTTCAAAAACAACATGGGTTTTGCGCCGAACCCAGCCACGTAACGGGTTTTTGGCTTTTTTACTGACACAGCTTTCGCGATAGTATCGGCGATCACCTGAGGCGGAGACTGGCGTTTTTTGCTGATCTCGCTAATCATAGAATTCGCCATTGGCATAGCCTGAGTTGCGTATGGTCCATTTCCTGAAGTTTTGAGTAGTTTTTCCGCAGCAATATCAGCCCATTCGCTTTTGATTCCTCCCGGTTCCACGACAACAACATTAATACCGAATGGCTCCAGTTCCATACGCAAACAATCGCTAATGGCTTCAAGTGCGAATTTAGTCCCGTGATACCACGCCCCTAATGGGGTATGAATTTTTCCGCCCATTGAAGATATATTGATTATGGTTCCCGAGCGTTGTGAGCGCATGTTGGGAAGTACTAGTTGGATTAAGCGAGCGGCACCGAACACATTTACCTCAAACTGGGCTTTTGCTTCTTCGAGGGAAATATCTTCCAAAGCTCCGTAGGAACCATAGCCCGCATTATTTACTAAAACGTCGATCACACCGAACTCCGCCTGAATTTGTTTAACTGCGAGCTGCATAGAATAATCCTGGGTGACATCCAGTGCTAATACTCTTATCCCCTCTGTTTTTAAATGTTCCATTTTTTCAGTTCTGCGTGCTGCCGCGAAAACTTCAAATCCCATTGATTTCAGTTTAAGTGCGGTTGCTTCTCCTATTCCAGAAGAGGCGCCGGTAATCAGTGCAACTTTTGAACGCATATTTGTATACCTGTGAAAGATCGAGTGACGGCAAATAGTTTGTGTTTCAACAGGCACTACTCTACGGAGGTTTGGGGGTAGGGAAATTAGCAGATAACGACACACTACTTGCAAAACGCGCCATTGAAGGTGGATTGGTTAACGCGCGTTGATGTCGGCTCGATTCAAATCGAACTAGCTATTGACAGGTAGTCGAGATTTTTTAAATCTCAGCGGATGCAAGAATAGGCTTGCCTTGTACGTCGATTAGATGTTTGGCAGATCCGTTCAGTTTCTTTCTAGTTTAGCCTGGCTGCATGCCGAGCAGAATCTGGTGTTTGGCCTGTCCAATCGTGAAATGCGCGAAAAAACGAGTTGGGGTCCTCAAACCCCAACAAAAATGCGATTTCTGTGTTTGGCAGAGAAGTGTTTTTCAGATAGTGGCGAGCCAGTTTTTCGCGCGTGCTGTTAACAAGGGTACGAAAATTTTCTCCTTCTTCATCAAGCTTTCGTTGCAGTGTGCGTCGGCTAATCCCTAAGCGAATTGCCACCGAATCAATTGAAGCGGCGTTGCTGGGCAATAACTCCAACAACAAGGCTCGTACACGTTCAGCGACAGAGGAATGTATATCAACTTCACTGAGTCGTCGGCGTAATTCGGGTTCAAATACTTGCCACATGGAATCACTTTGAGTGATAAATGGTCGCAATGCATCGAGTGATGTAAAAGTAATGCTTGGTGCGTTACCCGCGGTTATTGGGGCACCGAAGAATTTTTCGTAACTCTTTAGAAGATTTTTAGCCGGCAATGCACTGAGTACGACATTGATTGCGTTAATTTTCTCTCGGGTGGCTATCTGTGCCAAGCGCAGAAAAAAGGCGAGCTCTGCAACTTCGAGTGAATGAGGCACGGCGTCAATATTAAACAACCAGCGTGGGGTAAGTTTTAGTTGTCCGTCGTTAATGATATCGATGTCCAAGTGCATTGGCGCTACGAGTTGTTTGTATTTTGCCAAGCGCTGTACAGCTTGCATTAAGTTCGCGCTACAGAGCGCGGCAAAAATTGGCGGGCTAAACGATTCGGTAGAGAGGGTATCAACTAATCGCAGCGGAAACAGAGGGTCCCTGGTCTCCGTTTCAATGCTTCGCCAAAAGCGGCAGTATTCATCGGTGGTAAGGCCTTGGTCTGTTCGTGCGAGTATGTCATTAGGAAGTGCAGCGCGTTTAAGTATTGATTCAGTGTTTAGCCCAAAATCTTTTAACAGTGTGCGCCAACTTATATCTAACGAGAATGTTTGTTTGGGTTTCATGTAGGGGCTGGCCTTGTGCGGTGTTTCGAGTTGCGAGAACTGTATCCGCTAGTATAGACATAGCGACGTAATTAACTCATGCGGTAAGCGCCAGAATACTCGCAGAAGAGGCCACGCCAATATTTATGACGAACAAATTTCTTAAGTAGCAATTTGAAGAAGAAAGGTGCACCGCACGGGAGGTGCGGTGCTGAGTTGGATGCCGGAGTCGTTACGCTTTGGCTACGGTATATGACGAGGAGTGTTGGGTTTGCGTGCCTTTTGCCGTGTAGAGCGAGGGTGCAGCAACTTTACCGCGCAGCAGGTTCAGTAAATGATTGAGCGTTTGCTGGGAACGAGCAATCATCTTGCCATTCACGTCGTTCATTTTTTGGCATTCTTCAAAATCGCTTACCAGGTTTTTCCACTCGTCGCGTAGGGGTAGGGTAGCCGTATTGCGCTGTAAGAAGGTATCCCAGCCGCTGGCATTGGTTGATAGGCCTAGTGCGTTGAGTATTTGGTTGCGGATTCTGGCGCTGTTATTTAAATGATCGATAACTGCTGCTTTGCGCTCAATGATCTCTTGCAAGCCTTCTTGTTTGCGTTGTTCGAGCAGTTCACGCTCGTTGGCAAGTAATTGCTTGAGTTGGGTGAGTGCGGCGGAATCCTGCGCGAGCATTTGGCGCAGAGCGGTAATATCAAGAGACATAGCAACCTCTTTTGGGTGTCGATGAAGGATGGTAAGCAGGTGCCGGGGAAGAACCTGGTTGTCACCATTCGGTCAATAAAACGTCTTTAAACTTTACGATTTAACCCAACAAATCCTGGTTCAACATGTTTTCTGCGATGCGTTCAGGGTTAATCTCGAAACGCCCCTCGGCAATCGCACGGCGAATCTCTGCCACTTTATCCAGGTTTACATCTGGCGCACTGTCGATCTTGCTTTGCAAACGACCCAGAGTTTGTGCTTCCTGGCTAAGCACTACCTGATCACCAGCGTTACCGCTTGGTGCTGGAGTACTGGCAGGCGCCTTGGCTTCTGGAGCACTGCTTGTGCTGGGCTTGCTTCGAGTGCTTTTGGTACTCACGGAGTCCAGTGAATTGTTGGTGTTAAAGTTCATTTGTTTTCCCCTGTTCGCCGCGTGGCGATTTGTACAAAAATGTCTCGGTTGCTATGTCGGGACACCGTGGAAAGCCCTGATCGGAGCCTCCCTAGCCAGTTTATCGGCGGTAGTCTGCTTAACTTTAGCAATATTTTAAAAAATCTTTCATCTGCCTGTAGCCTGTGCTTGGTCCGATCAGAACGTCTGGACTAAGCCTTGGCCTTTTACGATTCCCGATATAACTCTTTCCGACGAACTGTTTTTCACCCGGATTTTTTGCCCCAGGCGGCCGTCACTCATGGCTGTACCTGAACTGCTGACTTTAATGGTGCCCGCGATGGATTCGAGCATCACCACCTCGCCCCTTCTAACAGTGGTGGGAGAATCCATTTGATTGGTTTTGAACACTTCACCTTTGCCGATATTGCGTTTTGCTTCCCGGCCAACAATGGCTTGGGGGGTATCAGCAAATCCTTGGCGAATACCGCTGACATTTACCAGCGCACTCGTCAGGTGTAAGCCGGAGATGGATTGGCCGCGGGGTATATCTATTGCGGCGACGGGAATTTCCCGATAAATCATCACTTGAGCTGGAATGTGTACTGTCCAGGCAATTTGCCCAATGCATTGGGCTTTCACACTGATGTTACCTCCCACGCCGGTTTGATCCTGAGCATTAAACTTCACTGGCGTAGGGCATTGGGCCAAGCGCAAACGGCCATCGAGGTTGCCAACATGAATATCTATGCGTTCATAAGCGGTCTTTCTGTATTCCTCCGCCAGAAAATTGGCTGCATCTTGCTTTAACTGGAGTTGGCTATACAAACCGGATGCGTGACTCTGACCACAGGCACCAGAAACCACTAGAAACAGCGTAAAAGCACAAATGTTTAGCGATTTGAGGGGCTTTTGAGCATTTATTGGAAACGATGCTCTTTGGCGCAAAATATTCTTCGCGAAAGTTCTATAAAAACTAGGAAGTTCCATATTTTGTCCTATCCTCAAGGTTAAGAACTTGAGGTCAGCCGTAATCGAATGGTTAACGACTAAAGTCTGACACTTTTTTGCCGCTAAACAGTTTTACAAGCATCGAAGCAAATACCGTGCCGTGATCTTGGCGGCTGATGCAGGTTGATCTTCCTTATATAAGTGACTGGATAAGAACGAGGTAATTGCATGGCCGGCGTAATGGATAGTGTCAATCAGCGCACCCAGCTGGTTGGTCAAAACCGTCTTGAACTCCTGTTATTTCGCCTTGGTGGGCAGCAGTTGTATGGCATCAATGTTTTCAAGGTGAAAGAAGTCCTGCAGTGCCCGCAATTAAATGCGATTCCGGGGCGTAGCTCTGTTGTACGTGGGGTTGCGCATATTCGCGGTGGAACCTTGCCGATTATGGATATGAACCTGGCAATTGGTCGCCGCGAGTTGCCTGATATTGAAAGCTGCTTTGTTATCATTACTGAATACAATCGTACGGCGCAGGGTTTTTTGGTGCGGTCGGTTGAGCGTATCGTGAATATGAACTGGGGTGATATTCATCCACCACCAAAAGGCGCCGGTAAAGAGCATTATCTGACCGCCGTTACCCAAGTGGATGGGCAGTTGGTAGAAATTATCGATGTTGAAAAAATCCTCGCCGAGGTTGCTCCTCCGCGCGAAGAAGTTAGTGCGGGTGTTATTGAGGATGGCATTGCTGATCGCGTGGTGCAAAAACATGTGCTGATCATTGATGACTCTACTATTGCGCGCAAACAAATCCAGCGCGTGGTTGAAGGTATGGGAATCCGTACTACGTTGAAGAAAGATGGTGCTGAAGGGTTTAGGTATCTGCAGGATTTGATGAAGGAGGGTAAAGATCCCTATTCGGAATTGATCATGATTATCTGTGATATTGAAATGCCGGAAATGGATGGGTACACCTTTACTGCAGAAGTTCGCAATCACCCGCAGCTCAAAAACCTTCATATTGTTCTGCACACATCGTTGAGTGGTGTGTTTAACGAAGCTATGGTGCGCAAAGTGGGTGCGGATGACTTTTTGGCAAAATTCCATCCGGACGAGTTGGCTAAGCGCGTAAATGACCGCGTTTTGGCGATTACCGGTGAAAGCCTCCTGCCACCCGAGCAGGCTTAATGGAAGTAGCGCAGGGGAGTGCGGTTATGAGTTGCGTTGAGTTGTTATGATTAATAAAGATTCGCCTTTCGCCAAACCCGTTGCTGGTCGAGATAATCTGGATCAGCAGGAGTTTGATCAGTTTCGTCAATTTCTTGAAGACGCCTGCGGTATTTCGTTAGGCGATAATAAACAATATCTGGTTACCAATCGCATTCGCCGTATATTGGAAGAAAACAATATTGCCTCCTTTGGCGAGTTGGTTAAGGTGCTCAAACAAGGATTTAATCGCAAATTAAAGGATCAGGTTATAGATTCAATGACCACCAATGAGACTTTTTGGTTTCGCGATAATTATCCTTACGATCATTTAAAAAATACGTTGTTACCGCAGTTAATGGCGCCGAACAATCGTATGTTTGGCCCTGTGCGCGTATGGTCCGCTGCCTGTTCCTCGGGGCAAGAGCCTTACTCTATTAGCATGATGGTAGAGGAGTATAAGCGGCAGGTTATGGGCAGTTTGCCACGCGCAGTACAAATTGTGGCAACGGATTTATCGTCTACGGTTTTGGATCAGGCAAAGCGGGGGGAATACGATAAGTTGTCGGTGATGCGTGGCTTGTCGGCAGATCGGCTGGAGCGCTACTTTGATAATCCTAATCCGGCGCTGTGGCGAGTAAAAAATTTTGTGAAAGAGCGAATTGATTTTCGCTCGCTCAATTTGATGGATTCTTATGCTGGCTTGGGTAAGTTCGATATTGTCTTCTGTCGCAACGTACTTATCTATTTCAATGCTGATTTAAAACGGCAAATTCTGCAGAAAATACACGCGTCTTTAAAACCCCAGGGGCTGTTGTTCCTTGGTTCCTCCGAAGGTTTGGCTGGCGTAGCTGATCTATTTGAAATGGTGCGCTGCGAACCAGGTATTCTCTACAGGGCGATTTAATCCACTGTTTTTATTTGCTGAAATGCCTGCGTTCTGCGGGCATTTTTGTTTATGTGCTCTTCTGCAGTGCGTGGCACCCGGAGCGGAAATCATTTGCCGCTTTGCCTTTGCCGCTTTTTGAATTGATACCCACAAGCAATAAAAAAT
>JAGKXA010000335.1 GCA_021151615.1 Cellvibrionaceae bacterium
CTCATAGGTTGAAAAAAAAGATGCTTTGTAGTCCAAAATTTCATGCTCATTTCTACCGGCAAATATTTGTTCCGGAAAGGTTGCATCATTTAAAGCTTCTGAGAAAAATTTAATTTTGTTGGATCGTTCCAGGTATTCTTCTGTTTGTTTCCAGCTTAAGCCACCCGGTTCAGCCAGAATTGCCCCGCTAATTTTATAGGGATTTTGGTTAATATATGCCGTAGCCAGCATCGCCCCCCAGGAATGCCCCAGCAGGAATACTTTTTGTCGGGATGACAAATGAAAATGCTCAATTATTGCATCAAGGTCATCAATAAATAACTGCACAACATCAGTGCCCTGATAATGATTGCGACTTTCACGCTTGGACAAACCTGAGCCGCGTTGGTCATAAAACACAACAAAGAATCCAAGACTGGCAAGCTCCCTTACCTGCAGCATCGAACGATAATCAGCCCCGGGGCCGCCGTGCAGCACAACCAGTAAAGGGTCGTTTTTATTCCCATAAGTTTCCACATGCAACTGGGTTCCATTAATGTTTAACGATGGCAGCTTATTATCCTCATTAACCGTTTTTGGAACCAGGGCACCCTTTTTGGTCATATCCTCATCACAGGAAACCACACAGAAACAAAGCACCAGACACAATATTGATTTTGTTAATACTGCTGAGAAATCAATTCCCCGTTGGAGCAATTTGTTGAACAGCTGACACCGCGAAATAAATATCATTGCAAACCTCCTGGTTTAAATAATAAACATTTGTGTGAAAGACGCGCAGGCAAACAGCATTCGCCGGTAACGACAGCGAACGCTAAGCTTGCGGTTATTTACAAAGGAAAAAATGGCTTGTGAATTACAAGACTATGGAGACACCCAGAGAACCAAACACGCCCATATCTACGCTATCGCGCATATGTAGCTCACCGGTATTGTTTACTTTTTCGTAATCCAGCACGCGCTGGGAAACATTTTCACGATTAAGTACGTTGAGGATATCAATAAAGAAACTTGACTCTTTACCAAACATCTGTAGGTCGCGCTCAAAGCGTAAATCCAATCTGGAGTATGGCGGTAGCCGCGAACCAAATGCGTCACCATAAATAGGCAGGTATGAATCAGGGAAGTCAGGATTGGGACGAATTCCTATAATTTTGGTTGTTGCCTCACCGGTGCGATAATTAAAGCGGAACCCGGCATTCCATTTGGTCGTGAGCTGGTAATTTGCAACCAGATTTAACAACCAGGGCGTATCCAGAGTGTAGGTTTGTGTTTGCCCGGTTCTCAGATTGGTGCGCTCACTTTCTGCATAACTGATAGAAATCCATCCAAACCATTTTTCAGACAAATCTTTATTCAGCATTACATCAACGCCATTTACTTCGCCTTCAATATCATTGGTATAAAATAAACTTGCATCAGGCTCATTGCTGTTAAGCGCAAGCGGAAGCTTACTCAGCTCTTTATGATACCCCTCAACAATTAGACTCCAATAATCATAGAATTCACTTTTAAAACCATAGGTAACATGTTTGGATTCCAATGCATCCAACTCGGGGTTGCCTACAGTACGAAGAATATTGTCTACATCTGGTGTGCGATTATATTCGCCAGCGGAACTGATCAACGCAAATGAATCCGTTAAGACCCAAGATAAGGACGCACGCGGGTTAATAAAATAATCGTCGGTATAGTCATTGCCACTACGCTGTACACCCACTTCCAGATTGATACGGTCATTAACCTGCCAGTTGTCGAGTAAATAAATACTGCTTTCTGCAACTGTTAAAGTTTCACGGGCATTAATTAACTCACCGCGACCATCCTGACAATCAACATCAAAATCCGTGCAGACAAAGTGAATCATGCGCGCGAAATAGTCATAAGCTTTTTCATTGTATTCCACACCCATGCCTAACCTGTGTCCGCTACTGCCAAGCGGAACTGTATATTGTGCGCGCGCCAATTCACTGTCTAACTGTAATTCCAACGAATAGTCATCGCCCCAGGTAACCAATTCAGAATCATCGTACTTGGCAAGGGTCACTCGCAACTGCGCGCCGGATTCAGAAACAAACTCGTAGTTCAATCCGCCGCTATGGAACTCTTTATCAACCTTGGCATCACCGGCAAAGTCCGGGTTCTTTTGTACATCATCAGCAAACTCCGTGAATTCAGCTTCGGCAAAATCATTTGCTCCGGCAAGACTAAAGGAAATGCTGTGCTCGGAATTAATATCCCACTTGTATTTGAATTGAAAGTCACTGTCTTCTGGTGGAGAGATGATACGCAGGCCATCATCATCTGGCTCGTCATCTTCAGAGATGAAATACTGCAACAAACCTTTGCGCGCAGAAAGATAAAAGGCGGAATTGTCGGTAAGACCATTTTCAACAAATACACCCGCGCGCAAAAATGATAAGCTCAGCTTTGAACTAAGTTCCTTATTTTCAGGGTCGCGCAAGCGAATATCAAATATCGCACCGGTCGCCTGTGAATATTGCACACCAAATCCGGCAGAAAATAATTGAAAGTCCTGAATAACGTTTTCATCAAAAATGGAGGTATTAAAATCGTGGAAGATGTAACCCGCTGGCATACCATCTATGTAATAGCGGTTATCTTCGGGGGCGCCACCTCTTACAGCGGGCGAACCACCATCGCGTGGAACAATAACGCCGGGCAATGCACTTACCGCACCTAATGGATCGCCAAATGAGCCTGGCATATTGACAAGCTTTTCGGTATTTTCGGTAATCACGGTATAACTTGCTTTGCGCAACCCGAAAACGAGAACCTCTTCTACTTCGTCAGAAGTCGTTGATAATTGAGAGGGCACCTGAGTTGCAGCTTGAGCAGAATTTTGAGCAACCGTTATTAC
>JAGKXA010000101.1 GCA_021151615.1 Cellvibrionaceae bacterium
TCCAATGACGCTCGCTGACGATAACCAGGATGATCAGTTAATAAACCTGATTGCCCGCTGTGCCCTGCGCGACCAGGCTGCGCTGAAACAGCTTTTTGATCAGGTTGGCCCCTACCTGAATGCGGTTGCCTGGCGGATTCTGAAATCCACCGACCTGAGTAATGAGGTATTGCAGGAAGCCTTTCTGCAAATCTGGAATAACGCCGCCAGTTACCGGCCACATCTGGCCAAGCCGCTGACCTGGATGGCCAGTATTACCCGCTACCGCGCGCTGGATCGGCTCGACAAGGAAACCCGCACCGGCAACCACACCCGCGCCATCGATGAAGAGGAAGATTTTCCCGGCGGCGATGAGCCTGAGCAGGCGCTAGGTGCCAGCCAACTGCGCTTTCACCTGCACCAGTGCCTGACCACTCTGGGCGATAACATCAAACACAGTATCGAGCTGGCTTACTTGCACGGCTATTCGCGCGAGGAAATTGCGCAGAAATTGTCGACCAATGCCAATACCGTTAAATCCTGGCTCCATCGCGGTGCCGAGAGGTTGAGACTATGCCTGGAAACCAAACAACAGCCGCAGGTGTAAACGAACCGCAACTGGCATTTGATTTTGTGACCGGTGTAATGCGCGGTGGCGAGCGCAAGCGGTTTGCCGAGCGGTTGCAACGCGATGTCGACTTGCAGGCAGATGTGAGTTATTGGGAAGAAGAGCTGATGCGTTTGAGTGACAAGGAACAAGTATTGCTCCCGGAACAGGCTACCTGGGACAAGATTGCGGCGCGTATTAATCGCCCCCAACCCCAGGCGCGGAGCCCTTGGGTGCGTTGGTTCTGGCAAAGCCTGAGTGTGGCCACCGGTATTTTGTTGGCAACCTTTGTATGGCTGACGCAGGGCAATTTTGCGCTGCAACAGCCCAACGCCGACTATGTTGCGGTTTTAACCGATGATGCGGGAGCTGCGCAACTAACCGTGTTAACGGCTAACGGTGGCGAAAAACTCTGGTTGAAATGGGGAGATCTGGAAATCGCTCCAGAGAAAAACCTCCAGCTTTGGGCTATTTCCAAGCGCGATGGACAAATTCGTCCGCTGGGCGTATTTGCTGCCACCGATGGTGAGGAGCTGCCGATTACTGTGGCGCAATCGCGGTTGATTAAAGATTCGTCGCACCTGATTCTCACGGAAGAAGATGTGGGGGGGTCGCCTCTGGATGAGCCAAGCGAAGCCATCATTGCCAAAGGGGTTTGTGTATTGCTGGCAAAAACGGAGAAAACCATATAGGGAAATAATCAGGGACATTAGGGAAATGCCGGGGATGGCGTATTAGGGAATGGAAGATTAGGGAACTTTATGGGTGGTTGAAGGGATGTTGATGGGAATAAATAGTGGCAGGAAGCCGGATCAAGGGATACATGGGATAGCAAGGATAAATCAGGAAGAGTCAGGAAGAGTCAGGAAGAGGAATGGATCTGGAACTAGTCACGGAACCTTGAAGGATTGACTTGTGTAAGGAAATATTTTTTTAGGGAATTAATTAACAGCAGCCAGCAATTTAGCTTTTATAATGCGCCGCCTGAATTTGTATTTTTAGCAAATCAGGCTGCGCATTTTTTTAGCAAGGAAAAAAGTGGCTCGTCATGAACAAAATTCGTTGGATATTAATAATATTAGTTGGGGCTTGTGCAACCCAGGGCAAGGCACTCGAGTTGTCTTTTGCGGATCAACATCTAACTGCCTGTGTACGGGAAATTGTTAGCAAAAAACAATGGCAAACACTGGAACAAATCACCAGTGTGGAATGCCACTCCAAAAAAATTGCGTCGCTCGCCGGTATAGAGCAATTAACCAAACTGCAAAAACTCTCGCTCTACAACAACAACCTGAGTGAAGTAGAACTGGGCAATTTGCCCGAGTTGCGCCATATTAACCTCGCCAAAAATCAAATCACCCGGACTAAATTTACGCAACTGCCCGCATTGGCAGAATTGTATTTATTTGGCAACCGCCTGGAAAAGTTTGATTTGCAACACTTGCCCGCACTCAAGTTATTGAAGATTAATGACAACCGCATCCTGACTTTCACCTACCAGGATTTGCCGGCGCTGGAAAAAATCTACATGTTCAACAATCTCATGGAACATGTGGATATTTATAACCACGAGTGGGATTGGGGCAGTCGTGCGCGCTACGCCAATGTGGATGCCGCGAATAGCGGCCAGTCGGCGTCGTTATTGGTGCGCGGTAATCTCAGTTCACAGTGGAATGATTGGCTGGATACTTTTGTGGAAGTGGATTCGGTGGGTAGCACATTTAAAGACGATCACAGCGATGGTGTGCGCCTTAATGGACAACCACTGTTGCAAGACCCACCCGGCACTGAATTTAACCAGGCATTTGTAACACTGAATGGTGATCAGTTTTTAGTGCGTATCGGGCGTCAACGCATCAATATCGATAATCAACGTTTTGTTGGTGGCAATGGCTTTTGGCAAAACGAACAAACCTTTGATGCGCTGTTTAGCCAATACAAATTAGCGAGCAACTCGCGTTTCACTTACAGCTATATCGGTAATGCCAATCGCATTTTTGGTGAAGATGCCGATAAAAATTATCCGGGTCGCGGCCCGCTGCCCAATGGCACTATACCGCCGCGTCCACCGGCGAATTACGGCGATCACGAACAGCACACTCACTTGAGCCATTTGGAATGGAACGAGTGGGACTATACCCGCGTGACCGCTTATGCACATCGCATGGAAAATCTGGATATGCCGGCAGCGAGCAACGCAACTTATGGTGCAAGCTACAGTTTCAACTACAAAGCGGAGCGCGTGAAATATCGCGTGCAATTGGAAGCCGCGCAGCAAGACAGGTTTGATTTAAAACGCGATGACTTGCCCTACTATTTAATTGATGCGGGTGTGGGGGTGGGCACGCTTGAATTTAGCGCGCGCTATGAAGTGTTGGGTGAAAATAATGGCGTTGCGTTTATTACGCCGCTCGGTTCCAACCATAAATTTGAGGGTTGGTCCGGCGTGGTGGGTAATACCCCTAACAGCGGTGTGCGCAATGCGTCGGTCGGATTACTTTGGCGCGCATCACCCTTTCGCATCGAAACCCATTATCACCAGTTTGATAAAGATGTGAATGGCGATGCGATTGGCGACGAGTGGGATCTGGATATTTCCTTCCGCCCGGCGCGCAAACACAATTTATCCTTGCGCCTCGCACATTTCGAACCGGCGAATAATTTTGCGTCGACCCGCAAAGTGTTTCTGGATTACGCCTATAACTTGTAATAGCTTGTCAGATTTTAATGGAAAAAGAGCATCGTCCGTGATTGCTCTGGGGCATAAATTTAATGTCCATTACAAATCTATGCCGGAAAGATCCACCACTGTTGCCAGTGGTGGGGATGAGGCTTTTAAAACGTTCAATTAGTAGCTGTAACCGGACGACGAACTGGTATAGCTGCTGGAGGAAGCGGCGCTCGAACTTGCGACTGAACTTGTCGTCGCTGTTGCCAGTGTCCAGTTAGGTATTTCCCCTTTGATTTCACCAGCCGCACTGTCGCCTGCGTAGAAATACAATGGTTGACCTTTAAACGCCCACTGCTTGGTGTTATCGCTGCGCGTCACTACCGAAAAGTCACCAGCGGTTTGCGCCTCGGCAGCGGCGTAAAGTGGAGGCCAGTTGGCAATACAGGTAGCGCCACAATTGCTTTGATTGGCGGTGTCTTTCGCAAAGGTATAGAGCGTGAAGCCCGCTTTGCTTTGATCAGCCGTCCCTTGGCCGTTAACGAGAAAACCTTTCCCGATCAAATACTCGCCCTTGGTGGCATGTTGTTGGGTACCGACCGGAATTGGGCGCGCCAGCTGCCAGTTCGCAATGGCCTTACCGGTGGTCTGACCGGCAGCGGTATCGGTTTTAAAGAAATACAGCGGCAAACCCTGATAAGCCCATTGGCGGGCAGTCACACCGTTGCCGAGGCTGCGTTCGATAATAGTGTAGGGCAAGCTCGCGGTGTCTTTGGTGCCCGCCAGCAGCGGTGGCCAGTTCGCCAGGCAATTGCCGGCGCAATTGGATACCCCGTTGGTGTCTTTGGCGAAGGTGTAGAGCGCGAATCCATCGCGACCGATCCATTGTGGTTTGAAGCTGGTGTTGCTGGCATCTTCGGGCAATGCCAGCAAAACTTCGCCTTTGGCTACCAGATAATTACCATCTGCACTATTGATGGCGGTATCCACCCAGGCCACTGGTGGAGTAAACCTTGCCAGGCTGGATGCCGCGCTTGAACTGGAAACCACAGAGCTGGTAACTGCTGTGCTTGATACCGCAGCGCTGGATGCGATCGAGCTGGACAGACTGGAGCTGCTGCTCAAAGCAGCCTTGCTTGAGCTGCTGGGAATGGGGCTATTATTGCTGTCTTTTTTGTCGTTATCGCCGCCGCAGGCGCTTAATAAACTGGCGCAGCTGATAACCAGCGCCAGGCTCAGGTGATTCTTGTTCAGGCTAAATTGCATTGGTTGATGCCTCCTTAAATGGATCAGGTGTTGGATTGGGCGTTAGATTGAATCGTTCGCAGAATGCGTTTGTGTGATTCGTCATGAGAGATTTACGAGGCGATTGAAAAAAGGTTGCAGCTAGCCAAAAAAATATTGCGCAGGAATTTTTATCGGCTCAAAATACTGTTTTTATGTACAGTAATTTATAGAGGTGTTCCATGGCAACGAATGATCATGACGGTGATTGTGATTATGGCGACCCGGAACCCTGGATCACTGCTAAACCCCAGGCCCACAAAGGGCGCGGTGCCGTTACCAATATTGCCGGCCGCTATGAAACCCAATTAATTGAAACGGTGGATGATGGTTGGCAGCCCTATGTGGATGACACGGATATTCATCCCGGGTTAAAGACCTTTGTCACGCCCGAATTGGCTAAAACCATCCTCAGTCGCAACCAATCGCCGGATATTCCTTTTAGCGTGTCCATCAATCCCTACCGGGGATGTGAGCACGGTTGCATTTATTGTTTTGCGCGACCAACCCACGCGTATCTTGGCTTATCACCGGGGCTGGATTTTGAAACCCGGCTCTACGCCAAAACCAATGCCGCTGAATTATTGCGCCGCGAGTTGGCCCATAAAAATTATCAACCGACACCGATTGCCTTTGGAGTAAACACCGATGCTTACCAGCCTTGCGAGCGCGAATTAAAAATTACTCGCCAGTGCCTGGAAGTTTTTCATGAATGCGATCACCCGGTGGGCATGATTACCAAATCGGCGTTGATCGAACGCGATATCGATTTGTTGCAGGATATGGCGAAAAAAAATCTCGCAGCTGCGGCAATTACTATTACAACGCTGGATCACAGCATTGCCAGAATTCTGGAACCGCGTGCCGCATCGCCCACACGGCGCTTGCAAACTATCGAGCGCTTAAGCAACGCCGGAATTCCCACCATGGTGAGTGTTGCGCCCATCATTCCGTTTATTACCGAACAGGAAATTGAAAAAGTATTAAGCGCGGCCGCCAATGCCGGCGCAACCGCCGCAGGTTACACAGTAGTGCGCTTGCCCTGGGAAATTAACCCGCTGTTTCAGGAATGGCTGCAAACCCATTTTCCCGAACGTGTCGAGCGCGTGATGAATCGCATCCGCGATATGCGCGGCGGCAAGGATTACGATGCAAATTTCGCCACACGTATGCGCGGCGAAGGCTTGTGGGCGGATATGATTCGCCAGCGGTTTATGAAAGGATTAAAACGCTACGGCCTCGATAAAAGCCGCCGCTACGGCGAATTGGATTGCACGATTTTTCGTAAACCGCTGAGTATTCCTGTGCAAGAAAGCAAAAATGGACAGATGGATATTTTTGGTTAGCACGCGTTATTAATTTCATTTCGGCACCTGGTATTTTTAAATGAGTAGGATTAACCTGCCTGTAAGTAAAAGACCTTAGTCGTTTAATAAATTGTTGGGTAATAAGGAGAATTAAATGGGGTTAGTAATAAGCATGCTTCCTTATATAGGAGCAATATGCCTGATTGTTCTTGCAAATACCTTTATCTATTATGCAGGCTCGATTCTTAGAAAGAGAAACGAAAGTGACATTCGAGTTATATGGTATTTCTACGGACTAACAGTTGTAGTGTCGTTTTTGATTGGCGTCTGGTCTGTAAATACAAAAGCGATTAATAGCGCTGGAAACTTTGAAGGCGAAAATGGAATTTTTGTTCACACTATTCTTGCATCAGCATTGGATGTTAATCTCAGCTTCTATATATTGGGTTCGGTTTTTACTCTTATCGTTATACCACAAATCATCTCGTATATTTTTAGTGGAGTATTTGGCGTTGCAAAAGCTCCACAATATTTAAATGAAAGCATGAGCTTTCTTGTTTGGGGGATTGTAAAAACTTTTATAGTCGTATCTGGAACTACAATAATAATACCTTTATTTGGTTTGTATTTATCTTGGGAATCATTTTCGGCGAGTAAGGCATTGGCTTGGCTACTTTTATCTTTTGTGTTTTGCGCATTTTCCTTTCTGGTTGTTTTAATTTACAGGGAAACTGAAGAGGTGATGGCGGACATAAAAAAATATTTGCCGGAAAGGTTGCAGCGCATTGCCGCAGTCATTCATCAGCGTTGCACAAAGCACTCAAATTTCTAAAAAATAAAAATCCTAACAAGCGCTGTGATAAAAAATGATCCCGTTGGGCAGTTATGCCCAAAAAAATTATTTTTAATTATCGAAACATTGAGCATTGCTGCCCAACCTGGATTAATTTTTCCGCAAAAAATAAAACACGAAGATTGGATTACCGCATTGCACCAACAGCGCTTTAACCCATTACTTTTTTTAGCGGGCGATTGCGGTTAGTAATGATAGTTAGTCTCCACCAGCCACTGGCGCCCCGGTGCGGTTACACCTAGCGCATTGCCGGTGGGCAAACTGGTTGGACTAGTGGAGGTGAAGCGCGTCAGGTTTTGATAGTAGTTTTTATCGGTCAGGTTATAGACCCCAGCAGCCAGTTCCCAGTGTGAATCCGCAGTCCATTGCAAACGCAGGTTCAACAGGTGTCGCCCCGGCGAGGAAATGGCGTGATCGCCAAACTGGTTGTAGTAGGTACGGCTTTGATAATGGTGTTGCAGGCTGATTTGCCAATGCGGGGCGAGTTGATACGAGACGCTTTGATTCAAGTCCAGGTTGGGGGCAAATGGCATGGGGTTACCCGAAACATCCTCCGGCTGACCGGCCAGCGAAGTAATAAAGCGTTGGTAGTGTGAGTCCAGCCAGGTGGCACCCAGTTGATATTGCCACTGCTGCGCGAGTGACCAGCGCAGGTTGAGGTCCAGCCCCTGCAGACTGGCTGATGCCGCATTGGTAATGGTGGTTGCGCCCGCTTCGTAGGTGATGACTTGCAGATCGCGATAGTCGTAGTGAAAAGCGGCCACTTGCAAGGCCAGTGATTTATGGCTGTATTTGTAGCCGGTTTCGAGGCTGGTAATTTCTTCCGGTTTGAAACCGGGGCGAGTAGAGAGCGAATTGGCTCCGCCGGATTTAAACCCTTCAGTAGCACTCAGGTACCACATATCCTGCGCAGCTGTAGCGCTCGGTGAAACGCTCAGCACCAGTTGCGGCGAGAGCTTACTAAAGCGTGCATCGTGAGCGGAACTGCCTATCGGCTGTGGTGTTGGGTTGGGTGAATCCAACCCATTCAGGTCGCCGGTAGTGAACAGGCGATTGCCATCCTCCCGTGTTTCGCGCGTATCGCGCAGGCCCAATTTCAGATCCCAGTCGGGTAAAAAACGCCAGCCGAGTTCGCCATACATACCCCAGGCTTCAGTGGTGGCCTGGGCGTAGATCACCGTCGAATTATTGAGTGGATGACGCACCAAGCCAACGTCCAGTTGTGGCGATTCGTCGAGCCAGGTGGCGCCTGCCAGCCATTGCCAATCGCCTTCATGGGTAGATACCAGGCGCAGTTCTTGCGAGTGCTGGCGCTGAGCCCAAATTACCTGGGATTCAGTGATGGCTATTTCAGTGCCGTCGGTGTTGAGCAGATAGCGACTGTCCAGGTTGTGGTAGGCACCGATGCTCTGCAGGTCAAAGCCTTCACCGTGCCAGTCAATGCGCCACTGCAGGCTTTGGGTTTGGTAATCGCTAAAACTGGGTTGGTTATTGCGAATCTGGTGGAAACTGGCGGCTGGCTGGGCACCGGCGAGATCGGCCAGGCCAAGTTGGTCAGCCGGTTTCAGGCTGAAACCCGCATTATTATTTTGGTAATAGGATGCGCTCAACGCAGTTTCCAACTCTTCGTTGAAGCGCCAGCGCCATTCAAACCGCCCGGCGACAACTTGTTGATTGTCCAGGTGTTTGCCGCCGCGCGGATCAAGATCCTCGGTATAGCCATCATCTCGCATGAACAGCAGGCTGGCGCGCACCGCATGGTGTTCTCCCACAGGGCTGCCCAGTGCCGTTTCTATCTGGCGATTGGAAAAGCTGCCGGCGGTCAAGCGCGCGTAGGCCTGTTTGTGCTCGAAAGACGCGCGATTATGGATCATATTAATTGCGCCGCTGGTAGCGTTGCGGCCATAGAGTGCCCCCTGCGGGCCTTTGAGAATTTCAATGCGTTCGATATCCCAAAAATGGGCCAGCGCCATCTCGGGTCGCGCCAGGTAGACGTCGTCCTGGTAGACCGCTGTACTGGCATCGGCGGCGACGCTCATGAGATCGCTACCAATACCGCGCAGATAAATATTGGGGGTGTTACCTACCCTGCCGTACACAAGTCCTGGTGCAGATTCAGCCAACTCGCGAAAATGGTTTATTCCTGTGGTGCGCAGCAACTTGCCTTCATACACATCCACAGTGGCGGCCACTTCCCCCCATTGCTGCTCGCGTTTGGCGGCGGTAATGGGTATTTGCATTAATTCCTCCATGGTCAGCTCAAACAATTCCACCGAGGTGGCGGGTTTGGCTGATGAATCAAGGCTCAGGGCAGTGACGAGCGCATACACGTAGACTTTCATGGACAGCATTAACCGGTGGCGTTGGAATGGGTAATACCAAGTGTAGACAACTACAGGAAACCCCCAATCAGGAACAATGGCGTTCAGGTCTTGGGTAGGGTGAACCAGCGGATGGATTGGGTAGTTATATGATTGGTTGAATCATGCTGTTTTAATCGCTACGATTAATTTCTAATCAAAATGATTGACGGCGATTGTATGGCCACTTCTGACACCAAAGTAATAACTGCCCATGTGTCCCTGCCGATGGCAGAGAAACTTGATGAATTGGCAGCGCGCCTGGAGCGGTCGCGAGGCTGGATTATCAAGCAGGTCCTTGCGACATGGATTGACCAGGAGGAAGAACGCAGTAGGTTGACGCGCGAAGCACTTGCGGATGTGGATCAGGGGCGTGTAGTTGATCACCAATCTGTACTGGCCTGAAAGTTTGAGCACGGATAAACCTGTATCGGTACCCAAATAATGCAAATCGAATGGACAAGCAAAGCGCTCATGGATTTGGCAAGGCTCTACGATTTTCTTGCACCCTTAAATCAACCTGTCACCGCCGGGTTGGTTAATCTCTCACTAAAGCGCCAAACAAACTCCTTGCTAATCCGTGCATTGGTGAAAAACTGGAGGAGTTTTTACCGCGCGAAGTGCTCCGTATTTTAATTGGTTCCTATGAAATGCGTTATGAAATTCGCGCAGAAACTATTTATCTTTTGCGGGTTTGGCATACGCGCGAAGAAAGATGATTAAAACCCGCTAATCAACCTTCCCAACACCGCCATTGCATCATCAATTTCTTTATTCCAGGCGTAACCGTAATTCAAGCGGATGCAATGGCGGAAGCGGCGAGTGGCAGAAAAAATCGGGCCGGGGGCGATGCTGATGCCCTGTGCGAGTGCCATGGAAAATAATTGCAAGCTATCCACCTGCTCGGGCAATTCCACCCACAGAAAGTAGCCGCCGTTGGGACGAGTCACGCGCGTGTTGTGGGGGAAATATTTGGCGATGGCGTTGAGCATTAATTGTTGTTGGTGTTCAAGTGTTTCGCGCAACTTGCGCAAATGGCGATCATAACCGCCCTGCTGTAAATAATCCGCCAGCGCTGCTTGTGCAGGAATAGACGGTGAAATAGTCGTCATCAACTTCAAGCGGTGAATTTGTTCGGCGTAACGCCCGGCCGCCACCCAGCCCACGCGATAACCCGGTGCCAGGTTTTTGGAAAAAGATCCACAGTGCATGACTAATCCGGCGCGATCAAAATGTTTGATGGGTTTGGGCGGACTAATTCCAAAATACAATTCGGCATAGACATCGTCTTCAATTAGTGGCACTTGATGTTGATGCAACAAATTGTAGAGCTGTTGTTTCTTTTCATCGCTCATGGATGCGCCGAGCGGATTATGAAAGCTACTCATCAACCAGCAGGCTTTAATCGGTAAACGCTGCAAACTGTGTTGCAGGCTCGGCAAGTGAATGCCGTCGCGCGGATGTACTGGAATTTCAACTGCTTTTAGTTGCAAGCGTTCGAGAATTTGTAGCGCAGCGTAAAACGTGGGCGATTCAATCGCCACCAGATCGCCCGGCTTGGTGACGACCTGCATACACAAATTCAAGGCTTCCAGCGCGCCATTGGTAATCACCAACTCTTCCGGCGCGTGCATCACGCCATTAACACGGTAGCGCAATGCAATTTGCCGTCGCAATTGCGGATTACCGCTGGCCATATCGGCGAGAATGGATTTTGCCGGTAACTGTTGCAAACTTTTGCTCATCGAGCGCGCGAGGCGTGCGAGCGGAAATAAATCGGGGCTGGGAAAGGCGGAACCGAGCGGAATCGTGTCTGGATCTTTGATCGAACCTAGCACCGAAAAGACTAACTCGCTGACATCAACCGGTGTTGTTTCAGCGCTGCGTGGACTCATCTCAGGTTCGGCAAGTGCAAATTTGGCTTGCGCGCAAACAAAATAACCCGAACGCGGTCGCGCTTGAATCAAACCTCTACTTTCCAATAAATAATAGGCTTCGAATACCGTTGCCGGACTTAGGTTATAGGTGCGGCTGGCGGTACGTACCGAAGGTACTTTTTCATTGGGTGCAAGTACGCCGCTGCGAATTAATTCGGCAATTTCGTCGGCTAACTTTTCATAGAGTTTCATAAGGTTTCATCGCCGCCTTCAACGTCCCTCAAAAATTATTGCGCTGGATACATAAAATTAGCCGCCTCGTGAGTCACCAGATTAGGTGCGGAGTTATTGGTTAATTCGAAATCAAAATGAATCATACCGGCTTCCTTGGTTTGCAAGTGGTTCATTTTTACGGTGACGGGAAAATCGTAAACTTCACCAGCCGTGAGCGTAAAGTGATGAGCACGTGTTAGCGACAAACCTTCAGCATTGTGCAATTGCAAGGTGTAGTGCGCAGGCTGTTGGGTTTTGTTGGTCACTTTCAGGCGATACACATTCATCACATCGCCGTCGCTGGTATAGCGATAAAGCACACTGCGATCTTTCACTACACTCATATCCACTAACTCACGTGAATTCAGTGATACCACCAATGCAGCGAACATAATCGCGATCAAGGCGCCGTAGCCGAATAAACGCGGGCGCAATATTTTTTCCGGTTCACCGGCGAGTGCCGCCTCAGAAGTATAACTGACCAAGCCGCGCTCATAGCCCATTTTATCCATCACCTCGTCACAGGCATCAATACAGGCAGCGCAACCGATGCAATCCATTTGCAAGCCATCGCGAATATCAATGCCGGTTGGGCAGACTTGTACGCACATATAGCAATCAACACAGTCGCCCAGGCCGAGCGCTTTATGATCGTCCGCTTTTTTGCGTGAACCGCGCGCATCGCCACGCGCGGCATCGTAGGCGATCACCAGGGTATTGCGATCAAACATCACACTTTGAAAACGCGCATAGGGGCACATATGCAAACACACTTTTTCGCGTACCCACCCGGCGTTGATATAGGTGAGCGATGCCACTATGCCGACCCAAATCGCACTACTGCTGAGCCATTCAAATTGTGTGAGGTGTTGTACCAGTTCGCGTACCGGCACAAAGTAACCGACAAAGGCAATACCCGTGACCAGGCTCATCAACAGCCATAAAAAATGTTTGCTGCTGCGTTTAAATAATTTCGAAAAATTCAGCGGCGTGTTATGGAGTTTGATGCGTTGGTTGCGATCGCCTTCGGTAATATTTTCGACCCACATAAACGCCCAGGTCCACACACTTTGCGGACAGGTGTAGCCGCACCAAACCCGTCCTGCCACCATGGTTACGGCAAACAATAACAACGCGCCGATAATCATCACCAAGGACAACAACATAAAATCCTGCGGCCAAAAGGTGGTGCCGAACACATGGAACTGGCGGGTTTCCAGATCCCACAATACCGCTTGATGCCCATTCCATTTCAGCCAGGAAGTGCCAAAAAACAACAGTGCCAAAAAGCCCGCGCCGACTAGCCGAAGGTTGCGAAAGCGACCGGTAAAATGGCGTGTGAAAATCTTGCCGTCGTGCACGGCCATGTTGGCGGGAGTTTTATCGGAGGACAAATTTCTGGTGGGAATTAGCAGGGGAGAATCGTTCATAGTGGCCTCATGCGCAGCTAACGGCAGACAAGGTCAGTATGCGAGTGAATCTGTACTGAAAACAGATTCAGTTCCTCCTAAAAAAACCGGATCAGATGGTGCGTTCCCTGGCGCAGTGGCGAATATGTAATACCTCGACCTGATCCCCAGCGATACGATAAAGGACGCGGTAATTATTAACAATTAAATGACGGATACCTGACTGGATATCTATGTTTTCGGGTGCGAGGGGGCAGCGCTCAGCCATCAGTGACAGGGCCTCAATAGCTTCAAGCAGGCTCAGATACCAGCGTAGCGCATTGTCGGGGGAGTCTTGGCGGATCTGTAAAAAGCGTTCTTCCAGGTCTTGTTCGGCAGTAGGTTTAATTATGACAGCGTAGGTTTTCACCGCTTGATTCCATATTTGTGTTCAAAGTCCCTGGCAAAATCGCTTAATTGACGGCCTTCTTCAGAAATAGCCTGGCGAATATTGAGAATACTCTCTGCGTAATCCGCCAACGCAGCCATTTTTTCATAGCTTTCTGCATCCTGCACCACAACAGCGGCTTTGCCATTCACTGTCAGTAGCTCGGGGCGTTTGCTTTCCGCCAAACGTTTAATGTGCTCACCAGGTTTGCGATTGAAGTCGGTGAGCGTGTGAATGTCAGAACTGTGAAACATAAAAATAACCATGCGCAGTGATTAAGCTGTTTATTCACTGCTATTTAGCTGATGTTTGACTGATTTGGCAAGGGAAAAATCAATGACATTCGTTGGCACATTGATTCATCGCCGACCCCGGCAAGCCAAACACCCGATCAAAGGCCCAGGTGAATACAAAGGTGTAAACCAGGAAAAACACCAGTAATCCCAGATCCATCAACAGCGCTTGCCAAAGGCCGACGCTGTACCACCAGGCTACCAATGGCACCAGCAATACCAGCAAACCGCCCTCAAAACCCAGCGCGTGGAGTATTCGCACACCCAGGCTGCGGCCTTGCCGCTGGCGATGTTTCTCCCAGTGCTCGAACAGGTTGTTGAACACCAGGTTCCAGATAATCGCAACCGCCGAGGCCGCGACTGCCAGACCCAGAGACTCAGCGGCGCCCGCCTTGCTCATCATTTCCAGCAGGATTGCGGAAAGCAGTATCGCGATAAATTCGTACAGGCCGACATACACCACCCGGCGTTTTACCCCCTGCATACCCTTCATTTGTGTTCCAACGGACTGCATAGCTACCTCAATTGCATGGGTGATTTGTATTTGAGATTGAACCGGCTTTTGGCATTTTTAGTGGTTTTAACTGATAGAAAAAGTTAGCTAATATCAGTAAGTCTGATAGATGGCGGGTGAGAGCAATGACTGGAGTGTTTAACTCAGAGGCAGTGGCCGTTTTTCTAGCGGTGCTGGATGCAGGTTCCTTCTCGGCGGCGGCACGCCAGTTGGGACGAGTGCCTTCGGCGATCAGCATGGCGATTGCCAACCTGGAAGCGGAGTTGGATTTGGAACTGTTTGATCGGAGTGGACGCGAACCAAAACCAACGGCTCAAGCCTTGGCGCTGGAACCACAGGCGCGCCTGTTAATCGCCCAGCTGCAGCAGCTGAATACCCAGGCACTGGAATTGAGCCAGGGTCTGGAAACCCGGCTAACGCTGGTGATCGCACCGGAATTGCAATCCACCCCCTGGGTGCGTCCGTTGCAGATACTCGCGCGTGAATATCCTTCTTTGGAGGTTCAGGTAATCACCGCCCCGCAAACTGACGCCTTGCGCTTACTTCATGAGGGCGGCGCGCAACTGGCATTGGTGTTCCAGCGGCCCGCGGCCGATGGACGCGAAAGCTTCCAGGAAGTGGGGCGCGAAACCCTGGTGGCGGTGATTGCCGGTAAGCATCCACTGCTGCAGGAGCTATCCCCCACTGGCCAATTGAACGATACCCAGCTGCGCCCCATCCGTCAGGTTATGGTGGGAAGCTGCAGCCAGGATGATAGCAACGCCCCTGGGGGGCCTTTCTGTATTACCTCGGAACACTATTGGCGAGTCGATCACCCGGAAGCGGCGCTGCAAATGGTGCTGGCGGGACTCGGCTGGGCTTGGCTGCCGCGCGCGTTTGTGCAGCCCTACATTAATGGTCAACTGCTGGTAGAACTACCGATTGCGAATTTCACCAATGGCGAGGAATTGTGGATTGATCTGGTCTGGTCCCGCGAGCGTCCCCTGGGGTTGGGTGCCCAGCGTTTCGTGGCGCTGATGCGCGCCGACTACAAAGGTGGTAGCTGAGGTAGCGTTAACAGCCCTATATAACCTTTAATCAAGCTGTGATTAGGCGCACATCCTGTGCTGGATTTATTATCATATAAGTGTGAAAATGCGCCGAAATTGCTGTCTTTTAAAGGCTTAAGAGATAGCAGTCCTGCGTAGTTCGGGATTTTTCGAGTCGGTGGCCTGTATCTATACCGCTTCCAATTGTGGTGCCCGGAGAACAGCAGATAACAATAAGATTGCGCTACCAAACTTTTTTGATTCGCGAAAAAAATAAGCCTGGTTTCGGTCAATCCGTCTAACAACAAATTACTCCGGACGGAATTCATTATGTCTACACAACTCAAAACTACAGTTCCAGGTTTTACTCTCAAGGTAATTGTCGCTGCCGTTGCTCTGGCGACTGGCTCTACCGCATTTGCAGCGGCCACAGGGGGGTTCTCCACCACCGATGGCGGTAACGTCAGTGGCGCCAAATCCTTTACTGCGTCCACCTATCAGGAAATTAACACCATCATCGCCAATGCCAAGCTGGATGCCAACGGCAACAAGGTAACTGGCGGTGCCTACCCGCTCATCATTACCTACACCGGTAATGAAGATTCATTAATTACCCAGGTAATTAAGGATCACACGGTCGACTCATCCGGCAATTGCCCCAACCCGCGCTGGAACGATGCGTATCGCTACTTAGAAATCAAGGAATTTACCAAAGGCATTACCATCATCGGTGCCAATGGTTCTTCGGCGAATTTTGGTGTGGTGGTGAATAAGTCCAGCAACGTTGTTATCCGCAATATGAAAATCGGCGCACTCGCTGGTGCAAATAACGATGCGGATATGATTCGCGTGGACAGCGGTTCTAACGTGTGGGTCGATCACAACGAATTATTCGCGGTAAACAACGAATGTAAAGGCTCACCGGATGGCGATTTGACCTTTGAAAGTGCGATCGACATAAAAAAAGATTCACACAATGTAACTGTGTCTTACAACTACATTCACGACAGCAAAAAAGTGGGACTGGATGGTTCCAGCAGCAGTGATA
>JAGKXA010000336.1 GCA_021151615.1 Cellvibrionaceae bacterium
CATAAAAGTAATGTGTATAGTATTTGGTGGTTTTCTATACATATGGAACCAGACCATGAGCTATGTCGTAACACCGTTGCCGATTGCCGACCTTGAGCAGATTGAAACCCGCGCCACTTTGAAAAAGGCGGCCTTGGCTCATCGTTATTTGGCAGAGCTAAAAGGAATAGCGGAGACAATTCCCAACGAAGCAATTCTGATTAATACACTCGCACTACAAGAAGCCAAACATAGTTCGGAAATAGAAAACATCATTACAACGCAAGACGAATTGTTCAAAGCGGAATTATTTACCGATGCGCATATAAATCCTGCGGCTAAAGAAGTGCAAAATTATGCAGTTGCGTTAAAAACCGGTTTTGAATTTGTGCGTAAATCAGGGTTGATTCGGATCAGTGATTTGTTAACCCTTCAGGAAATATTGGAACAAAACAAAGCAGGTTTTCGTAAATTGCCCGGTACAGAACTTAAAAATGCGCAGACCGGTAAGGTTGTATATACACCACCGCAACACCCGCAGGATATAGTGCGCTTAATGGATAACCTGGCAGCATACATAAACGACCCCGATCTTTGCGCTGCTGACCCGTTAATTAAAATGGCGATTATTCATCATCAATTTGAAAGCATTCATCCTTTTTATGATGGCAACGGCCGCACAGGTCGCATCATTAATATGTTGTATTTAGTCGCGCAGGGCTTGTTGGATCTGCCGATTTTGTATCTCAGTCGCTACCTTATTCAAACCAAAGCGGAGTATTACCAGCAATTACAAGCTGTGCGCGATACGAATGAATGGGAGCCTTGGTTGATCTATGTATTGGACGGTGTTATCCAAACTGCTCAGGCGACTATCGAGTTAATAAAACAAATTAAAATGCTTATGCAGGAATACAAACAAAAGATGCGGAGTCAGTTGCCAAAAATTTACAGCCAGGAGTTACTGAATAATTTATTCAATCACCCCTATACAAAAATTGAATTCGTGATGCAGGACCTATCAGTCTCACGGTTAACCGCCACCAAGTATCTGGAGCAATTAGTTAGCATTGGCTTGCTTAAGAAAGAAAAAATTAGTCGTAGTAACTATTACATCAATCAGCCACTACTAGAACTGTTTATGGAACCTGCATAAAAAAACGCAGCCGGTTTTCGCCGGCTGCGCTTTTTTTTGGAACAGAGTTTTTTATTTAGTTAATCGCCCCACTGCGATTCACCCCATTAATCAGGGCCTTCACTGCTGAAGTAATAATGTTGCGATCCAGGCCCACACCATAAACGGGTTTGCCGTTTTTCACTTTGATTTCAACATAAGTCACCGCAGCAACATCGGAACCTTCACCCACTGAGTGTTCGTGGTAGTCAATCACGCTGACTTCGCCGTCGATAAACTGGCTGATCGCATGAGCTGCTGCATCAATAGGGCCGTTGCCGCTGCCGCTGATCTGCACGGTTTTATCCTGATGCTGCGCGTGGATCACTATGTCTACCTGATGAGTATCATCCTGTTCCGTGAACTTACTGGATTGATAAGCAATGGGCGTATTTACTGCAAAATATTCGTCATTGAAAATTTTAACAATGTCGGCGGCTTTGACTTCTTTACCCGTCGCATCGCTAACTTTTTGCACCACACCACTGAATTCAATTTGCAAACGACGCGGCAATTGCAAGCCCGCCTCTTGTTGCAACAGGAAGCTGACACCGCCCTTGCCCGACTGTGCATTCACACGCACTACTGCATCGTAACTGCGATTTAAATCGGCCGGGTCGATTGGTAAATAAGGCACCTCCCACAAAGCATCTTTTTTCTGAACCGCGAAACCTTTTTTGATCGCGTCCTGATGTGAACCCGAGAAAGCGGTAAAAACCAATTCACCGGCATAGGGGTGACGTGGATGTACCGGCAATTGGGTGCACTCTTCGTGCAACTTGCGCACGCGATCGATATCGGAGAAATCCAGACCGGGATTAACGCCTTGCGAATACAAATTCATTGCCAGAGTGACCAAACACACGTTGCCGGTGCGCTCACCGTTGCCGAACAGACAACCTTCCACGCGATCTGCACCGGCCATCACCGCCAACTCGGCCGCCGCTACTGCGGTGCCGCGATCATTGTGTGGATGCACACTGATGATAATGGAATCGCGGCGATTGATATTGCGATGAATCCACTCGATTTGATCCGCATAGGTATTGGGCGTATTCATCTCTACCGTTGCGGGTAAATTCAATATCAATTTTTTCTGCGGCGATGGATTCCAAATCTCCACCACGGCATCGCACACGTCTTTCACCAACTCAATTTCAGTGGAAGAAAATACTTCCGGTGAGTATTGGAAAATCCAATCCACTTCCGGTGCAGTTGCAGTTAATTCTTTACACCATTTGGTGCCTTGTATTGCGATATTTTTTACGCCCGCTTCATCGGTGTTATACACAATTTTGCGAAATGCCGGCGCCAACGGATTGTACATATGTAAGATCGCGCGCTTGGCGCCGCGCAAACTCTGTACAGTTTTTTCAATCAAGTCGTAGCGCGCTTGCACTAACACTTCAATAGTCACGTCATCGGGAATTAAATTTTCCTCGATCAACAAGCGCGTGAAGTTGTAATCAATTTCACTCGCGGAGGGGAAGCCGATTTCGATTTCTTTAAAACCAATTGCAACAAGTTCTTTGAACATGCGCAATTTGGTTTGTACCGACATAGGGTCGATTAGCGCCTGGTTGCCATCGCGCAGGTCAGTGCTCATCCAAATAGGTGGCTTTTCAATGTGATTGTTTGGCCACTGGCGGTCGGGCAAGGAGACGCCGACAAAACGCTGGTACTTGGTGGATGGATTGG
>JAGKXA010000337.1 GCA_021151615.1 Cellvibrionaceae bacterium
AAATGACAAATTAACGACAAATTGAACCACAAACGCGCCATTTTGGGGCTATAGTTTTTGCTTGGGGTCAATTGGCAGCAGGGTTTCAGAAACGCTCAGGTAATCCGTTGAGCGACAAGCAAAAAACGCTAGCACTCCTATTTGTTATCTGATAGCTTGCTCCCCCTTCTAATTCTGCCTACCTAGTAAAGGCAGTGAATGATGATCCAGGAAGTCCTACGAGGCGCTAACCACTATGGCGAAAAAATCACCCTCTACTGAAACCTTCGCGCTGCGCCCTTTTACTCCCTATGTGGAGAAAAAAGGCGAAGAGTATATGAACGATAACCAGAAGCTGCATTTTCGCAATCTGCTGCTCAACTGGCGTTCAGAGCTGATGGAAGAAGTAGACCGCACCGTGAGCCACATGAAAGATGAAGCGGCTAACTTCCCCGACCCCGCCGACCGCGCCAGCCAGGAAGAGGAATTCAGCCTGGAACTGCGTACCCGCGACCGCGAGCGCAAGCTGATCAAGAAAATTGATAGCACCCTCGAACTCATCGAAAACAACGACTACGGCTACTGTGATGCCTGCGGTGTAGAGATCGGCATTCGTCGCCTGGAGGCTCGCCCAACCGCAACCCTCTGCGTAGACTGCAAAACCCTCGCAGAAATCAAAGAAAAACAAATCGGCGGTTAATCCGCCGGCTTCGGAGGTGGGTTCGCTCACCTCATGGCTATGCCCTCCCCCATCACTGCCTCTCAAGCATCAAATCCCTATATTGGCAGGTTTGCCCCATCGCCTTCAGGCCCCTTGCATTTCGGCTCACTGGTCACTGCGCTCGCCAGCTATCTGGACGCCAAAGCCCATGGTGGGCAGTGGCTGGTGCGCATGGAAGATATAGACCCACCGCGCGAACAACCGGGTGCTGCCACCGCCATCCTGCGTTGCCTTGAAGGTCATGGGCTGCATTGGGATGGCGAGGTTATGTACCAGAGCGAACGTCACCACGCCTATCAGGATTGCCTGAGCGCGCTAATTGCGCGCCAATGGGTTTATCCCTGTGGCTGCTCGCGCCAGGATCTGGCCAGCATGGGCGGCATCTATAACGGCCACTGCCGTAATCGCCCGGTCAATCTGGCGCAGCCCTACTCACTACGCCTTAAGCTCTATGATATTGACGATCACCCAAGCGCCGATGAAATCCACTTCCATGACCTGATTCAGGGCCCGCAAGCACAAAACCTGCGCACTCAGGCGGGAGACCAGATACTGAAACGGCGCGATGGTTTTTATGCCTATCAACTCGCCGTAGTGGTGGATGACATTGCCCAGGGGATTACCCATGTGATTCGCGGCGCCGATTTACTGGAAGTCACAGGCCGCCAGTTGTTCTTCTTCAAATTACTCAGCGCGCCACTGCCTGCCTTTGGCCATGTCCCCCTGGCGGTGCAGGAAAATGGCCAGAAACTGAGCAAGCAAAATCATGCGCGCGCCATAGACACTCAAGCAGCAAGCAGGAACCTGTGGCGTGGGCTAGAGTTTTTAGGGCAAAATCCGCCCGCTGATTTGGCGGATGCTTCAACCAGCGAAATTCTGGACTGGGGATTGCATCACTGGCGCAGGGACAAGATCAAAGGCCTGAGCCATTTATACCGAGATAACGACTTGTCATAGACAACTAACAGGCCGAAAACAATAACATTAACCCGGTTGCGCTCCAGCGCCACTCTGGATATATAAATCATGAACAATCAACGCTTGGTCATCTTACTGCTGCTGATTGCCTATATATTTTCACCCAGCCTGTTTAACTGGATTATCAACCCGGAAGGCGCCTGGTACCGACCTTATATCGTCTGGATACTGGTGATTGTGATTGCCTTTGTGATACAGCTGCGGCGCAAAAAATATCAGGATCTGGATTAATCCATCGCCACCGGCCTATCAACCAATAACTTTATAAGAACCCATAATGACTTTTGACCTCAGCCAAGTTGCACTTATCGGAATCGGCTACCTGCTGCTCTTGTTTGGTATCGCCTGGATTACCGAGCGTGGCTGGATCCCGGAATCCGTTACCTCACACCCCATAACCTACATACTGTCACTGGGCATTTTTGCCAGCGCCTGGGCATTTTACGGGGTCATCGACTTGGCCTTCCAATATGGCTATGGCGCGCTGGCGTATTACCTGGGCACAGGTGCACTCTTCCTCTTTGCGCCGGTAGCCCTGGCGCCTTTGGCAGAATTGGCGCGGCGCCATCAGGTGCATTCGCTGGCCGACCTGCTGGTATTTCGCTACCACAGCCACAGCGTGGGCGCACTGACTACCCTCTGCATGCTGTGCGGGATTCTGCCGCTGATGGCACTGCAAATTCAGGCCATCGCCGACACCATGCATATCCTGACCGTCAGCTCCAATCCCTCGCTACCGCTGGCAGGCACCGGCCTGACCTTTAAAGATGTGATGGCGCTCTGTTACTGCGCAATGCTCGCTTTTTTTACCATCTCCTTCGGTGCCAATCGCGACCAGCATCGCGGCCTGATTACCGCTATGGCATTTGAGTCGCTGTTAAAAGTATTCGCCCTTTGTGCGGTTGGACTGGTCGCTGTCTACGGGGTATTTGATGGGCTGGACGGGCTGGATCAATGGCTGCTGGATCACCCGGAAAACCTGGCCCTACTGCACACCCCCATCCACACAGATTCTGCTCACACATTACTGCTGGTGTTTGTGGCCACCGCTGTCACCATGCCGCATATTTTCCATTTGGGCCTGGCGGAAAACCCGCTGATGCGTAACTCCCATACCGTCACCTGGGCATTCCCGCTGTTCCTGTTATTGACTCCCTGGCACTGGCCACCATGGTGATGAACCATTGGCTCTTACCCAGCCTTAAACTGCGTACCCGCACTGATCTGTATACCCAACTGATCTGGCTGCGACGGGTGCTAATTGCCGCCATCTTCGCCGGCGGCTATGTGTTTTACTGGGTGCTGGACAACCGCTTCAGCCTTGCCCATCTGGCAATGACCGCCTTTATCGAAACCCTGCAATTCCTGCCCGCCACCTTTGCCATTGTGTTCTGGAGCAAGGGCAACAAGCGTGGGCTAATTGCCGGCCTGTCAGTGGGCACCAGCATTTGGGGACTCGGCTTGTTACTGCCGATCCTCACTGGCATTGAGTACATTCAGCTCCCACTCATTCACTTCAGCATCCCGGTAGGTATTGAATACTGGAGCCAGGTAACGTTAATTTCTTTGGGGCTCAACACCTTCTTCTTTGTGGTGATATCGCTCTTTACACGTCAGTCAGATGACGAGCAGTACAGTGCCGAGTTATGCGCCGCCGACGAGCTAAGTCATCCGGTACGCCAGGCCCTCGATGTACATTCAGCCTCCGAATTCAAACATCGCCTCGCAAAACCCTTGGGTAAAGTGACGGCGAGTCGCGAAGTGGATATAGCGCTGCAGGAGCTGAATCTCTCGATTGATGAACGCCGCCCCTATGCACTGCGTCGTTTGCGCGACCAGATCGAAGGTAACCTTTCCAGTCTGATGGGTATCCATGTCGCTAGCGAGATCATGGACAAATACATCCCCCATGTCACCGCCGAAGCGCAAAGCACCGTAGACATCAACCTGATTGAAAATCGTCTCGCCCAGTACCGCGATCACCTAACCGGTATGGCCGCCGAACTGAACACCCTGCGGCTCTACCACCGCAAAACCCTGGAAGAGCTACCCATGGCAGTCTGCTCCCTGGGAAGGGATATGGAGGTATTGATGTGGAACCGGGCGATGGCCAACCTGACCAGGATTCCTACCGAGGACGTTACCGGCTCCTACCTGGAAGATATTCCCGAGCCCTGGTGCAGCCTGTTAATCGACTTCAGCCAAAGTGGTGAACCGCATTTTTATCGTCGCGAAATTGAGCTGAACAATCGCCCCCACTGGATAAGCCTGCATAAAGCCAATATTGAAGGCCCAATTACCGCCGGTGTTTACGACCAGGTGATGCTACTGGAAGATGTGACCGAGACCCAACTGCTGGAACAGGAGCTGGTGCACTCAGAGCGATTGGCGTCTGTGGGACGACTGGCAGCTGGTGTTGCCCATGAAATTGGCAACCCAATTACTGGCATCGCCTGCCTGGCGCAAAACCTGAAGTATGACTCCAGCGACCCCAAGGAAGTATTGGAGACAGCAGAGCAGATTCTCAGCCAAACGGATCGGGTGGGCCGTATTGTCCAGTCATTGGTAAGCTTTTCCCACGCCGGCCATGCGAGCAAATCCGAGTTTGAAGCGGTTTCGATTCGTGACTGCGCGAATGAAGCTATCCACCTGCTATCGCTGCAAAAAGAGAAAACCCAGGTACTTTTCTGCAATGACATCCCCAAAACCGCCATCATCGCGGGTGACGCTCAACGCATTATTCAGGTTTTTATAAAT
>JAGKXA010000102.1 GCA_021151615.1 Cellvibrionaceae bacterium
GGGTGGGATTAAAAAACCGGAGCAGACATGCCAAAACGTACCGACATAAATAGTATTTTGATTCTCGGCGCTGGCCCGATTGTTATCGGCCAGGCTTGCGAGTTCGACTACTCTGGCGCCCAAGCCTGTAAAGCACTGCGTGAAGAGGGTTATCGCGTAATTCTGGTTAACTCTAACCCTGCAACCATCATGACTGACCCCGCGATGGCCGATGCAACTTATATCGAACCGATTGAGTGGCAAACGGTTGCAAAGATTATTGAGAAAGAGCGCCCCGATGTAATCCTGCCCACCATGGGTGGTCAGACCGCATTGAACTGCGCACTGGCACTGGCCAAAAATGGCGTGCTGGAAAAATATAATGTTGAACTGATCGGCGCGAAAGAAGAAGCCATTAACATGGCGGAAGATCGCAACCTGTTTGACCAGGCGATGAAGCGGATTGGTCTCTCTTGCGCGCGCGCGAAAATTGTTCACAGTTTGGAAGAAGCGAAAGAAGCACCGAAAGAATTCGGCTTCCCCTGCATTATTCGCCCGTCATTTACCATGGGCGGTTCCGGTGGTGGCATTGCTTACAACTGGGACGAGTTTGAAGAAATCTGTACGCGCGGCCTGGATTTATCACCTACCAACGAATTGCTGATTGACGAATCATTGCTTGGTTGGAAAGAGTACGAGATGGAAGTGGTGCGCGATAAAAACGACAACTGCATTATCGTGTGCTCTATTGAAAACTTTGATCCGATGGGGGTTCACACCGGCGACTCCATTACCGTTGCACCAGCGCAAACCCTCACCGATAAGGAATACCAGATCATGCGTAATGCATCGATTGCTGTATTGCGTGAAATCGGCGTAGAAACTGGTGGTTCCAACGTGCAGTTCGCCGTTAACCCGGTTGATGGCCGTATGGTTGTTATTGAGATGAACCCGCGTGTATCGCGCTCATCCGCACTCGCATCAAAAGCGACTGGTTTCCCGATTGCAAAAATCGCTGCGAAACTCGCAGTAGGTTACACACTTGATGAATTGAAAAATGACATCACTGGCGGTGCAACTCCAGCATCGTTTGAGCCATCAATCGATTACGTGGTTACCAAAGTACCGCGCTTCACCTTTGAAAAATTCGGTGATGCAGATGCGCGTTTGACCACGCAAATGAAATCCGTTGGCGAAGTCATGGCAATTGGCCGTACTTTCCAGGAGTCTTTGCAAAAAGCCCTGCGTGGTTTGGAAGTTGGCTCAGCCGGTTTTGAATCAAAAGTGGATTACACCACCGAAGAGGGGGCGGCAAAAGTGCGTCGCGAATTGACAACCGCTGGTGCTGAGCGCATCTGGTATGTCGGCGATGCATTCCGCATGGGCTTGAGCGTTAACGATGCATTCAACCTTTCCAAAATCGATCCATGGTTTTTAGTGCAAATCAAAGAGTTGATTGATATCGAACAATCACTGCGCGGCAAATCATTGAACGATTTGGATGCAGATAAATTTTTCCAACTGAAGCGCAAAGGCTTTTCCGACAAGCGTTTGGCATTGTTGTTGGGTTCAACAGAGAAGGCTGTGCGTCACCATCGCCAAGGTTTGAATATTCGTCCAGCGTACAAGCGTGTTGACACTTGCGCGGCAGAATTCTCTACGTCGACGGCCTACATGTACTCCACTTATGAAGAAGAGTGCGAGGCTAACCCGAGCGATAAGAAAAAGATTTTGGTGATCGGCGGTGGCCCAAACCGTATCGGCCAGGGTATCGAATTCGATTACTGCTGTGTACACGCAGCACTCGCAATGCGCGAAGACGGTTACGAAACCATTATGGTTAATTGTAACCCTGAAACGGTTTCAACCGATTACGACACGTCTGATCGTTTGTTCTTCGAGCCAGTGACTCTGGAAGATGTGTTGGAAATCGTCCACAAAGAAAAACCGGTTGGCGTAATCGTGCAATTCGGTGGACAAACTCCACTGAAATTAGCACGTGCGCTTGAAGCGGAAGGTGTGCCGATTATTGGTACCAGCCCGGATGCTATCGATAAAGCAGAAGACCGCGAGCGCTTCCAGCAAATGATCAATAAGCTGGGTTTGTTGCAACCGCCAAATGCGATTGTGCGCTCACTCGAAGAAGCATTGTTGGCTGCAGACAAAGTGGGTTATCCGCTCGTTGTGCGTCCATCTTATGTATTGGGCGGCCGCGCGATGGAAATCGTGTACAAAGAAGATGAGCTGCGCACTTATATGCGCACCGCAGTGCAAGTGTCTGAGGATGCACCAGTATTGCTCGACCACTTCCTGAATAATGCAATCGAAGTGGATATCGATTCTGTTTCCGATGGTAAACAAGTTGTGATTGGCGGAATCATGCAGCACATTGAGCAATGCGGTGTTCACTCTGGTGATTCTGCGTGTTCGTTGCCTCCGTATTCCTTGCCTGCTGATGTACAAAACGATATGCGCGAGATCGTTAAGAAAATGGCGATCGAATTGGGTGTAATTGGTCTGATGAATACCCAGCTCGCGTATCAGGATGGAAAAATTTATGTCATCGAAGTGAACCCGCGTGCATCGCGCACCGTGCCCTTCGTTTCAAAATGTATTGGCGTGTCACTGGCAAAAGTGGCTGCGCGTTGTCAGGCAGGTGTTTCATTGGAGGCTCAAGGCTTTACCAAGGAAATTATTCCTGATTATTACAGCGTGAAAGAAGCGGTATTCCCGTTCAATAAATTCCCGGCGGTAGATCCGATCCTCGGTCCGGAAATGAAATCGACTGGCGAAGTGATGGGGGTGGGCAACACCTTTGGTGAAGCTTACGGTAAGTCACAGTTGGGCGCGAACAACCGTATCCCAACATCGGGCACGGCATTTATCAGTGTGCGTGACATGGATAAGGATGGTATCGTCAGTGTTGGTAAGGATCTTGCTGAACTTGGTTTCAAACTGGTGGCAACACGCGGTACTGCCGATGTGTTGCAACAAGCTGGTTTGACTGTGCAAGTAGTGAATAAAGTACAGGAAGGTCGTCCACATATTGTGGATATGATCAAGAACGATGAAATCGATTTGATCATTAACACGGTAGAGGGGCGCCAGGCAACCCGCGATTCATCTTCAATTCGCCGCAGCGCTGAAAATCATCGGGTGTATTACAACACGACTTTGGCGGCGGGTTTTGCTGTATGTATGTCGCTCAAAGAAGTGAAAGATATTGAAGTGCGCCGCCTGCAAGATTTGCATACACGAATCAAGTAAAGGAAATAAAAATGAGTACAAAATTTCCGATGACCGAGCAGGGCGCTGAAAAACTGCGCCTTGAATTGGAAGACCTGAAAAAAGTACAGCGCCCGCGCATTGTGCAAGCGATTGCCGAGGCGCGCGAGCACGGGGACCTTAAAGAAAACGCTGAATATTCTGCGGCGCGCGAGCAGCAAAGCTTTTGCGAAGGGCGCATTAACGAAATTGAAGGCAAGCTTGGCAATGCCCAGATTATCGATGTGACCAAAATTCCTCACAGCGGTAAGGTGTTATTTGGCACTACAGTGACCATTATCAACCTCGACACTGATCAATCAATGAAGTATCAAATTGTTGGTGATGATGAGGCGGATGTGAAATCCAACAAAATTTCTGTCAACTCACCGATTGCACGTGCTTTGGTGGGCAAGGAAGAGGGTGATGTGGTTGTTGTTAAAGCCCCGGGCGGTGATGTTGATTATGAGATCGATAAGGTAGAGCACATTTAAGCTCGACCAAACCTATAAAAAAACCGCCACTTGGCGGTTTTTTTATAGGTTGATTATAGGCTATGGAAGTTAGCGGTGCAGGTTCGACAACTTTGGGTTGGCCTTTTTATTATGGCGATAAAGTAATACTACTTTGCCAATTTCCTGGATAAGTTCAACATTGGGCAAGGCCTCCAGCTCGGCTACCACTTCCTTACGGTCTTCGCGTTCGGTAATGGCCAATTTAACCTTGATCAACTCATGGTCATCCAGTGCACGGTTGAGCTCCGCGCGTACGCCATCGCTTAAACCGTTACCGGCAATGGTCACAATGGGATTAAGCTTGTGGCCAATAGTACGAAATTGTTTTTTGCGCTCGGGGCTAATAGGCATAAACTTACCTTAAGTGTGTAATTTAAAAAACGTGCAGTATTCTACTCTATTTCGGTGTTTTTTAGGGGCCGGTTGTAGGGGAGGGGCACCCAAGTTGGGCGGGTTAAGGGTTGTAATTTTCCTGATTGGCCCCAATATGGAATAAATCTTCTTATCAATGCCTTATTTGTGCGTCAAAAAGGCGTTAAGCTGTGAAAAATTCGACGATTTCAGCCGGCAAATGTGCCAGTATTCGCCGCCCGCTGTTGGTGCAATAATTAAAATCGCTGGCCGTCAAACCTAATTGATGTAACTGTGAGGAATTTTCCTTGAACGATATAACCAAGAATCTGGTGCTTTGGCTTGTTATTGCCGTAGTCCTCTTCAGCGTTTTTGAGGGCTTTAACAAGCAGTCCGGCAATAACACGTTGAATTATTCCGACTTTATCGCCAGCGTGCGTGATGATCGGGTGCAGGAAGTCACTATTGATGGCTTGGTCATCGAGGGCACTTACAAGGATAACTCGACGTTCAAAACCATCCGTCCACAAGTACAGGATCCCAAGTTGATTGACGATCTGTACAACCACAATGTGGTCATCAAAGGTCGCGAAGTTGAGCAGCCCAGCCTGCTTAACCAGCTCCTGGTAGCGAGTTTTCCGATTTTGATCATCATTGCTGTCTTCTGGTTCTTTATGCGGCAGATGCAGGGGGGCGCTGGCGGCAAGGGTGGCCCTATGAGTTTTGGCAAAAGTAAGGCCCGATTGTTGGGTGAAGACCAAATTAAAACCACTTTTGCCGATGTGGCGGGTGTCGATGAAGCCAAAGAGGAAGTCCAGGAGCTGGTGCAATATCTGCGCGATCCTTCCAAGTTCCAGCGTCTCGGCGGTCAGATTCCCCGTGGCGTGCTGATGGTTGGCCCACCTGGTACCGGTAAAACCTTATTGGCTAAAGCGATTGCGGGTGAAGCTAAAGTACCTTTCTTCTCCATTTCCGGTTCTGACTTCGTAGAGATGTTCGTTGGTGTGGGCGCAAGTAGGGTGCGCGACATGTTTGAACAGGCAAAGAAGCAGGCACCTTGTATTATCTTTATCGATGAAATCGATGCTGTAGGTCGCCATCGCGGTGGTGGTCATGGCGGCGGTCATGACGAACGCGAGCAAACCCTCAACCAATTGTTGGTAGAGATGGACGGTTTTGAAGGTAATGATGGTGTAATCATTATTGCCGCGACCAACCGCGCTGATGTACTTGATAAGGCTTTATTGCGCCCCGGTCGTTTTGATCGTCAGGTTTACGTTGGCCTGCCGGATATTCGTGGCCGTGAGCAAATTCTTAAAGTGCATATGCGCAAGGTGCCGTTGGATGAGCGTATCAGTGCTTCGGTCATTGCGCGCGGCACCCCTGGTTTTTCTGGTGCGGAATTGGCGAATCTTGTCAACGAAGCTGCACTGATGGCAGCGCGTGCTAACAAGCGTTTAGTCACCATGGAAGATTTCGAAAAAGCGCGCGATAAAATCATGATGGGTGCTGAGCGTCGCACCATGGTGATGAGTGAGAAAGAAAAAGAAAATACTGCGTATCATGAAGCTGGGCATGCAATTGTTGGTCGCGTAGTGCCAGAGCATGATCCTGTGCATAAGGTAACTATTATTCCCCGTGGTCGCGCCTTGGGTGTTACTCAATTCCTGCCTGAGGCGGACAAGTACAGCTTGAGTCGTCGCGCATTGGAATCCAGTATCTGCACTTTGTTTGGTGGTCGTATCGCCGAGCAAATGACTTTGGGTGATGAAGGTATTACCACTGGAGCATCCAACGATATTGAACGGGCAACTGCAATTGCACGCAATATGGTTACCAAGTGGGGCCTGTCTGCGAAGTTGGGCCCGCTTCATTACGGTGAAGAAGAGGGCATGTATCCGGGTATGGCTACTCAGCAGTATTCTGATAACACCTCAAAAAACATTGATGAAGAGGTTCGTCGAATTATTGATGAGTGTTATGTGCGTGCTCAAAAAATCCTCGAAGATAATCGCGATATTCTTGAGGCGATGAAAGATGCATTGATGGAGTATGAAACTATTGATGCTGAACAAGTTGACGACTTGATGGCACGTCGCAAAGTGCGTCCACCACGTGAATGGAATGATGATGATTTTAATAGTCACATGCGTGATAAGGATGCAGGCGATTCACCTGCTGGCCCTATAGGTGGCCCTGCCAATACTCACTAAATCGTTTGAGTATCCAAATAACCCCGAGCTTGCTCGGGGTTATTGTTTTTATTGAGTACTGATTTTTGAGGTTAAATGATGTCATCTGCAACTGGTTCATCGATCCTTCATTGTGGCAAGCATAAGCTGGACTTGTCTCGTCCGGTGGTGATGGGAATTCTAAACACAACACCTGATTCATTTTCAGATGGTGGTAATAGTTATCTCGACGATCATTTATCGATTGATATTGCTCTGCGTAGGGCTGAAAAAATGTTGGCAGATGGGGCGGTCATTATCGATGTGGGTGGAGAATCAACTCGGCCGGGTGCTGCTAGCGTATCAGAGCAAGAAGAGTTGGATCGCGTGGTGCCTGTGGTAGAAGCGTTGGTTTCGCGTTTGGACGCCTTGGTTTCTGTTGATACCAGCACAGCGGCGGTTATTCGCGAGTCAGCCAGATGCGGAGCTGGAATGATTAATGATGTGCGTGCACTTCTACGGGATGGTGCGTTGCTTGCGGTTGCGGAAACAGATTTGCCGGTTTGTTTAATGCACATGCAAGGCCAGCCAACGACCATGCAGGCTAACCCTGTTTATGACGACGTAGTGACTGAGGTTCGTTGTTTTTTACAGGAGCGGATTGAAGCGTGCCTTACTCAGGGAATTGCCGGGGCGCGGATTATTCTTGATCCCGGATTTGGCTTTGGTAAAACACTCGCGCATAATCTCGAACTTTTGCAGCGCTTGGCTGAATTTGGTGTATTGGGGTATCCGCTTTTGGTGGGTATGTCTCGCAAGTCCATGCTGGCGCAATTGCTAAATCGCCCTGTCGATGAACGTTTACCCGGAAGTTTGGCTTTAGCAATGCTGGCTGCCCAGCGTGGAGCAGCAATTATTCGTGTGCACGATGTAGCTGCGACAGTTGATGTGTTGAAAGTTCTCTCTGCAGTGTCTGATTAATTTGAATCTGCTGCATATTATTTTTGGTGGAGTAAGGGCTTATGTCTCGCAAGTATTTTGGCACTGATGGTATTCGTGGTTTGGTGGGCGAATTTCCAATCACCCCGGATTTTATGCTCAAGTTGGGTTGGGCGGCGGGCTGTGTGCTCAAGGATCGCTTTGATGGCCAGAATATGATTTTAATAGGTAAAGACACACGTATTTCTGGTTACATGTTTGAATCTGCGCTGCAGGCGGGTTTAATTAATGCGGGTGTTGATGTTGGCTTACTGGGCCCTATGCCCACTCCAGGCGTTGCTTATTTAACGCGCACCTTTAAAGCGCAAGCCGGTATTGTGATTAGCGCTTCGCATAATAGTTATGTGGATAACGGCATTAAATTTTTTGGTGGTAATGGCAGTAAATTGCCTGATGAATTGGAAAATTTAATTGAGCAGCAGTTGGAACAGCAGATGTCGACCGCCGAAAAATTGGGCAAGGCTCGCCGTATTGCTGATGCATCGGGGCGTTATGTCGAGTTTTGTAAAGGCACCATGCCCTGGGGTTTTAACCTTAAAGGTATGCACATAGTGTTGGATTGCGCTAACGGTGCAACTTATAACATTGCTCCAGATGTATTTACCGAATTAGGTGCACACGTAACGCCGTTATTTGTTGAACCTAATGGCACCAACATTAATCGCAGCTGTGGTTCTACCAAGCCAGAGGCTTTGCAAGAAAAAGTCGTAGAGCTGGGTGCCGATATAGGTATTGCGTTTGATGGTGATGGAGATCGCGTGGTTTTTGTCGATCACAAAGGCGAGGTGGTTGATGGGGATGAGTTGTTGTACATCATTGCGGCTTACCAACAGGAATACGCGGGTGGTTGTGATGGAGTTGTCGGAACTTTGATGAGCAATTTTGGTTTTGAGCTGGGATTGAAGAAACTAAATATTCCTTTTGCCCGTGCCAAAGTTGGGGATCGTTACGTTATCGAATTAATGCGTGAAAATGGCTGGCGTTTGGGAGGGGAAAACTCCGGCCATATTGTTTGCAGTAATGTCACTACTACGGGTGATGGAATTATCTCCGCACTGCAAGTGTTGCTCGCTATCACCACTATTGGTGATTCATTGCATCGCATTAAAAAGGCGATGAATAAATTGCCGCAAGTGATGATCAATGTGCATGTGTCCAAGCGTGTGGATTTGGGTGGTAATGAAGCAATTAAATCTGCTGTTAAGTTAACGGAAGATAAGCTTGCAGGCACTGGTCGTGTGCTTCTACGTCCATCGGGCACTGAGCCAGTGGTACGCGTTATGGTAGAGGGTGAAGATAAAAAACAGGTAAAAGAGCTTGCTCAGGAGTTGGCGGCTGTAGTGGAGGCCTCGCTCAGCTAAGGATTTGGGTGTGTTAGGTAAAGATGCTTGAATTTCCGCAAAAGGACTAAAATAGAGTTGCCGCAGAACACAAAAATCTGCGCCTGAAAATCAGTCAAGGCGCAGATTTTATATTCAGCAGCCCGGAAATAGCCGGGGGCTTTTCAGTCAAAGCGTCATAAAAACACAGAAAAATCAGGGGTGAAGACAAGATTTGGTTGTATGTTCAAACCATCTTGGCTACCATTAGCGCCCGCTTTGGGGGAGGTATTGCTGTTGACTAAAGCAAGTAACGCCAAGCGTCGCCAACTGGTGGTTGGCAACTGGAAAATGAATGGTAATTTGCGTGATAACGCAAATTTGCTCGCCGCGATAACCAATGGTTGGCAAGGCGAGCGCGGTGCAGATGTGGTTATCTGCCCACCTTATCCTTATTTATATCAGGCTCGGGAATATTTACAGCACTCATCAATTTTGTTGGGAGCGCAATCGGTAAATGAGCAGGAAAAGGGGGCGTTTACCGGCGAAGTTTCCGCATCAATGCTTGCAGATTTGGATTGCAAATTTGTAATAATTGGTCACAATGAGCGCCGCCGGATGCAGCACGAATCTGACCAGCAGGTTGCGCAAAAATTTGTCGCTGTGCAAAAAGCAGGTTTGATTCCGATTCTGTGTGTGGGTGAGTCCCTTCAGGATCGGGAGCAAGGAAAACATCTTGAAACTATTAGCAGGCAATTGAATGCAGTGTTTGCTCATACAGGTAAAGATGTATTCAGAGACGCAGTGTTAGCCTATGAGCCTGTTTGGGCTGTAGGTACTGGCAAAACAGCAACGCCTGAACAAGCTGAAGAAGTGCATAAATTTATGCGTTCGCAGCTTGGTGTGTTGGCTGACGAAGTAAGAATTTTGTATGGCGGTAGCGTTAAGGCGCACAATGCAGAGCAGTTATTTGCATTGGCGGATATAGACGGTGCCTTGCTTGGCGGAGCCTCGCTGGATGCCACCGAGTTTTTAGCAATATGTCAGGCTGCTGAATAAATATTCAGTTGCTCAACAAGCACAAAAACGCTCACAAGAGAGTTTTGCAATGGAAAAATTAGTATTAATTATTCATTCCCTCGCTGCGCTGGTCATCATTGGTTTGGTGTTGTTGCAGCAAGGTAAAGGTGCCGCAGCCGGTGCATCTTTTGGTGCTGGTGCATCACAGACGGTATTTGGGAGTGAGGGAAGTGGAAACTTCTTTACTCGCGCTACCTGGACTATTGCTTTTGTTTTCTTTGTAACAAGCTTTGGTTTGGCTGTCATTGCCAAGAATCATTCAAAAGTAGCAACGCAAGGTATTGTTGTGCCATCGACTCAACAAGCTCCTGCATCTGATGTTCCTGCAACATCTACTGTACCTGCCTCGGACGTTCCAGCTGCTGAAGCATCTGATGTTCCTGCAGTACAAGCTCCAGCAGGCGCTGCTCAGGTTGAAGAGAAAAAAGAATAGGTAAAAAATTTGCCCCGGTGGTGGAATTGGTAGACACGCTATCTTGAGGTGGTAGTGGCGAATGCCGTGCCGGTTCGAGTCCGGCCCAGGGCACCAAAAGAAAGTATGATGACTTTTCAAAACATCCTGAAAGCCCCGCATTCGCGGGGCTTTTTGCTTTTTAGGTTATGCAATCGACCTATGAAATGGTGAAACGCTCATAGAAGATAACAAATTTACCGCAGAGAAATAACACTATGGATCAACAGTACCAATACAAGCAGCGCCAAGTAGAAAAGGACCCTTCGCAAGAGTTTCGTTTTGGGGAGGGAAGGATTAGTGCGTTTGTTTCCCTTGTGCTTGGGATTTTAAGTTTGTTGGCGGTGTTCGCTTACCTGTATCCTTCCTACCTCACTACCACAGAACTGCGCCGGGTTTACGATGGAGAGCAGCTACAGCTGCTGCTTAAGTACGCGATGTATTTTTCACTGGGATTTGGTGTATTGGCATTGGTACTTAATCGCGCGCGTTACAAAATTCCTGCGTTGCTCGGGATTGGTTTTACGCTGGTAGGTTTTGCATTGGGTGGTTACCAAATCCCAGTCGGGGTGGTGGAGCCACGTGAGTTGTCCTTGGGAGTGGATTGGTTAATTCTTGCGTTTTTGGCTTCGGTATTTGTGTTTATGGCGTTGGAAAAATTAATTCCTATGCACAAAGATCAATTAATTATGCGCCCCGAGTGGGGTGTGGATTTATTTTATTTTTGTTTTAACCATTTGGCGATTTCCGCCATTTTAATTTTTGCCAACTATCACGCCAGTCATTTCAACTGGGCGTTAAATGCCGATGTACAGGCAGCGGTGCAGTCTTTGCCGGTGTTGGTGCAGGTGGGGTTGATTATTGTCTGTGCCGACTTTGTTCTTTATTGGGAGCATCGTGCTTATCATGAAGTGAATAGCTTGTGGTCGATCCATGCGGTGCATCACTCCATTGAAAATCTGGATTGGTTAGCGGGTTCGCGCGGGCATTTTATTCAAGTGTTTTCCGAGCGCGCCATGGTGATGATTCCCTTGTACTTGTTGGGAGCGGATGAGCAGGCATTGAATATTTATGTGGCCTTTGCTGCGCTGCAGGCGATTTTGATTCACTGCAATCTGGCGATTCCCTTTGGTCCGCTGAAATATATTTTTGTTACGCCACAATTCCATCATTGGCATCACAGTTCAGAAAAACCGGCGATTGATACCAATTACTCTGCGCACACCATTTTGTTTGATAAGTTATTTGGAACCTATCATTTCCCCAAAGAACATTGGCCTGCTGATTACGGTACTACCGTGCGATTGCCACGCAGTGTAATGGGACAATTGCTCTATCCGTTTACGACCAATTACAAGCGCTGGAAGAAAAAGCTCCGGTCGTGATAGGAATCCTGAGGTAGGACTCAAAGAAAAATGACTAATTTACGTTATTCAATAAAAAAGCCGCAATTGCGGCTTTTTTATTGGGTTGGTCAGTTCAGCTTTTCAATAAACGCGTTTGACTTATCCCGCTAACCCTACATAAACCTCATGCACATCATCATCGTTATCAATAGCAGCGAGGAATGCTTCAACTTCTTCCAGGGCTTCGCCTGACAAGCTCACTGGATTTTTGGGTTTGTAGCCGAGTTTTGCAGAGACTACAGTGAATCCTTGTGCGGGAAGGGCTTTTTGTACCAAGTCCAGGTCCGTTAGGTCAGTGTAGAAGGTAGCGGTGCCATCGTCATCAGTTTCGAAGTCTTGCGCGCCCGCTTCAATCGCTGCATTTTCGACGTCTGCATCTTTATTCGCTGGGGTTGCTTCGATAATACCCAAGTGATCAAAATCCCAGGATACAGAACCGGATGTACCTAGTTGACCTTTACGGAACAAGCCGCGGATATTGGAGATGGTGCGGTTTACGTTATCGGTAAGACACTCAACGATCACTGGGACTTGATGCGGTGCGTAGCCCTCGTACACGACTTTTTCGTAGCTGATATTACCGTCGAGTTGACCTGAACCTTTCTTGATGGCGCGCTCTAAAGTCTCGCGCGTCATAGACGCTTTTTTTGCTGCTTCTACCGCGAGGCGCAAACGCGGGTTCATGTCCGGGTCAGCGCCGTTGCGCGCAGCAACCATAATTTCCTTGGTGAGTTTGGTAAACAATTTACCTTTGGCATTTGCCGCTTCTTCTTTATGTTTTGCTTTCCACTGTGCGCCCATGGTTATCGCCTCGGTGATAATTAATGTATTAATCAATTTGGTTTATTGTAGGGGTGCGATTTATCGCGCCCGGTTTTTTCCATCATTTCCGCATTGAACAGGGCGCAATAAATTGCGCCCCTACGGATTAATTTTTATGTAACGCTGTATTCAGTTGCAGTGCGCTTTTGTTGGTGACAACTTCAACGCGACCGGTAATGGAATTGCGGCGGAATACCAGATCTGAAACGCCTGCAAGCTCGCGTGCTTTGACGGTTTTGACTTCGCTACCCGCATCATCCAACACAACGACTTTGGTTCCGGCGGTGATATACAGGCCTGATTCTACTTTGCAGCGGTCACCTAATGGAATACCGATACCAGCATTTGCACCGATCAGGGATTCTTTACCGACAGAAATTACGATATTGCCGCCACCGGAGAGGGTTCCCATGGTAGAGCTGCCGCCACCTAAATCAGAACCCGCGCCCACAAATACACCGGCAGAGATACGGCCTTCAATCATCGCCGGGCCTTCGGTGCCTGCATTAAAGTTCACAAAACCTTCGTGCATGATGGTTGTGCCTTCACCCAAATACGCACCCAGACGAACGCGTGCCGTATGGGCAACGCGCACACCTTTAGGTACAACATAGTTGGTCATTTTGGGGAATTTATCGACGCAGGAAACTTCCAGCTCTTCACCGTTCAAGCGCGCTTGTAATTGGCGCGCTGGTAATTCGTTAACATCAATAGCGCCCTGATTGGTCCAGGCTACATTAGGCAGTACGCCAAAAATTCCCGTTAATACTGTGCCGTGTGGTTTTACCAGGCGATGGGAGAGCAGGTGTAATTTTAAATAACCTTCAGGTACCGAAGCTGGATTGGTATCGGTTGCCAACAGTGTTGCTACCAATGGACGTTTGCTGTTGGTCAGTGATTTGGCAATTTCAGCCTGCGCAGTATCGCCAGCGATAGTTAAGGCCTGAACAATTTCGCCAACTTGATTATTACTGATGGCAATGGCCTGGTTACCGCCAGTGTAGCCAACAATCGTTGCAATGGCGCGCGCGCTATTTTCAGAAGGGTTGAGCACCGGATGAGCATAAAAAACTTCCAGCCATTCACCCTTGGAGTTTTGCGTACCAATACCTAAGCCGAGCGCATAGAGTTGAGTCATGATAGTTCCTGCGTTATTTCAAAAATAATTAATTAAAAATATTGCGGTATTCTGCGTCTTTAAAGCCGACATGCTTTTGCTTGCCGGTATCCAGTAACGGGCGTTTAATCAATGTCGGATTGGCTGCAACAATCTTAATTGCGCTGGTTGCATCGAAATTGCTTTTGCTGGTTTCATCCAATTCTTTCCAGGTGGTGCTGCGTTTGTTAATCAGCGTATCTAAACCCAACTCGCTAATCCAACTGCTCACCTGGGCTTCACTTAAGCCGTCTGTGCGAAAGTCGTGAAACTTATAGGTGATCTTGTTTTGATCCAGCCAATCACGCGCTTTTTTTACCGCGTCGCAGTTTTTAATGCCGTATAGGATTGTCATATTCTTTCGTCATTGTTTACCCCCTCCCAACCTCCCCCTTGTCAGGGGGAGGAGCTGAATATGCCACATCTTTTTTTGTGGCTTTGATAGCTCCCTCCTCTTTCTAAGGGGAGGGT
>JAGKXA010000338.1 GCA_021151615.1 Cellvibrionaceae bacterium
TGTTGGAGAAAATTAATGTAGTGAAGTTTACCTCACTCTCAAAAAATTACCGCACAAATAGTTTTGAGCTGTGGAGGCGTTTTGACACAGTCTCGGCACTAACCAGACTTTCGGCGGCTTGCTTCGCGAAGCGCGCCCTACAATCACTAATCCATCTTCTGGTGTGGACACATCCGACCTTAAAACCTGTTGCGGTTCGCAAACTCAGCCTGCGAGGCCCGCCATAACCTACGGGCACACACTTTACCTTCGTCGATCTCAGCTGTGGTTTGGGTGCTGCTAATTCTTTTCAACACAGAAGCCATTTAAACCAATTAAAAACTATCGCAAATCCAAACATCGGCGAGAATTACAGCTTATTACTGCGTTCGCAATGTAACACTACCCTGCCCCGAGCCATTTACCTTGCTACCAAACACTAGCACAAAAAAAATCCGCCGGTATTAAGCGGCGGATTCTTTCAACACAGACAAAATTATTAATTCGATCTCAGCGAATTATACCAATGCACTTCGCGTGAATATTTCTCCACTTGATCAGCAACATCCAACACCAGTGCAAATAACGCCATACGCACCAGCACACCGTTGTCCGTTTGACGGAAGATGGCGAGGTTGGGGTTGGTGTTGAGGTCGTTGTCCAGTTCGTTTGCATCGGCGCGGGAGTCGCGTGGGAGTGGATGCATAATGACGGTGTTGGGTTCGCAGTACTGGGTGTAGATCGATTGATTCAAACGGAAGCGGCCGCGGTATTGGTCTGCTTCTTCCTTACTCGCAAAACGCTCTTCCTGGATGCGGGTTGAGTAGGCGATATCAATGTGGGTAATACTGGTTGGCAAGTCATCGGTGATAGTGACTTTATGACCAACTTTGCGCAGCTCTTCAACAATGTATTCCGGCATCGCCAATTCTTTGGGCGATACCAAGGTGACACTGATGTTGCTAAAAATGCACAGCAGTTTGCACAGAGAATGCACGGTGCGGCCGTGTTTTAAATCGCCAATCATGGCGATGCGTAAGCCATCCAGGTCACGTCCCTTGGAGCGCAACTCTTTGCGAATGGTGTAAAGATCCAACAAGGCTTGCGTGGGGTGTTCATTGGGGCCATCACCACCATTGATAACGGGTACGCGGCTGCCTTCTGCAAATTCCGCAACTGAGCCTGCTTGCGGGTGGCGCATACAAATCACATCGCTATAACCGGACAGCACGCGCGCGGTATCAAATAAAGATTCACCTTTGGTGAGCGATGAGCTTTCAAAACCGGTGGTTTCGCGCACATTGCCACCGAGTAAATTAAATGCCGCCCCAAAACTTACGCGGGTGCGGGTGCTGGGCTCAAAAAACATATTGCCGAGGATTGCGCCTTCCAGCACGCGCGTGACTTTGCGGCGCAGGGCATAGGGTTCCATAGTGTCGGCCACATCAAAAATACGCTGGATGTCGGCACGTTCAAATTGGGTAATAGAGAGAATATGGGCACCGGTGAAGTTCACAGGAGAATCCTTAGCGGAGGCCGCTGGTTGGGGTAGCAAGAAATCGGGCGCCATTTTAGCGGCAGATGGGGCTCATACCAACGGCATTGGTGAAAATAATCTGACTTAATTACAGACTAGCCAAAGCCAAAGAGAGTGCAATGAATAGACCCAAAGACGATCAATGCACTGGAAGCAAGGATACCAGGGCAGTATCGGCACGACGCTCTTTGGTAGGTAAAGAAGGCATCAACCGCTGCAAGGCTTGTTCTGCGGTTGCGCGGTAGGTGGTTAACTTACCACCCATGACCGACAAAACCCTGGGTTGGGATTCATTGTCCACCGCAAACATAACTTCGCGCGGACGCGAGAAAGCTTGCTTATCGCTTTTGGGCAACACACGCAGGCCTGCAAAAGTCTCCACCTGCCCTTCCGGAACAGCCAAATCCGGAAAATAGTGCCTCAGGATACCCAGTAAATATTCCTGCTCCTCAGTGGAACAAATCGCTTTTTCCGGCATGCCTTGATGCAATTTTTCAGTCGTTCCCACTAATAACTGCCCCTCCCAGGGTAATACGAATACTGCACGCTTATCGCTGGGAGCCTCCAGATAAAAGTATTGCTCTAACAAAGGTGGCAGCAATAAATGACTGCCCTGCACCAGCTCAACACCCGGTGAAGGCAATGCTGGTGTAACCTTCGCAAGGACTTCTTGCACCCAGGGCCCCGCACAATTCACCAGAGCCCGACAGCTAACCGATTCATGCTTGCTGCCTGTTTCTATCTCTACCTTGCAACATTGCCCATTGCGCTCGGCCGAAACAAAACGGGCGGGCATCATTAAATCAGCCCCCAGTAATACGGCCGACTGCAATACCGCGCGGGTCAATGCTGCGTCGTCTGTCTGGGCTTCGTAGTAGCGAAATACGGCTTTGAGATTATCCTGACGCAAACCTGTCAGGCCTGACCACTGCTGTTTGGGCAATTGCCTGAACAACGAATTTTTATTGAGCCCGGCCAGCAGTGCGTAGAGGCTTAAGCCGGCGCGAATTGTTAAGGGGGAGCGAGTAGATTCCTCATAAACAGGAATATGCATGGCTTTTAATTTCACCAGCTCTGGCGCTAGCCGCAACAACAGAGCGCGTTCACGCAAGCTTTCATGCACCAAACCAAACTGGGCAGATTCCAGATAGCGCAGCCCGCCGTGAATCAACTTGGAGGATTTACTCGATGTGCCCGCTGCTGGTGCAGTTTTTTCCACCACCAGTACAGAATACCCCGCCGCTGCCGCTGCCTGAGCAACGCCAGCCCCCTGAATACCCGCCCCAATCACGACCAGGT
>JAGKXA010000103.1 GCA_021151615.1 Cellvibrionaceae bacterium
GTTGTAACGAGTCCTGATCTGATCGAATTTGATTTTCAAACGCTCCGGGCACTCTTCGGTTTCCATCATAAACTCCAGGCTGTTATAGCCGTGTTGCGCGGTGTTTAATAAAAACTGATCCTGCGCTTGCTTGAATCCGGGCAATTCGGCCACAAATTCGGCATCAGTTCCTGCGGTGGCTTTTTCCATTTTTTTTAGTGCGATTTGCCAAACGGTGAGTGCTGCTCGCGCTTTTTCCAGTGATTGTTGTTGCGCTTGATACAGTTGTTTCAATTCGCGTAAGTGCTGCGCTGTTCCCGGTGCTTTTAAATCCTGAATGCGACAGGCCAAACCGTAGGTTTTTTGGGGCGGATCTTCCACTTTAGGTGGCTCCTTAGGTTCTTCGGGTTTTGGCTCTTCTTCCACGGGAATTTCTTCCGCTGGTAACTCTTCTATCGGAATATCTGTTTCGTCGTCTTCAGTCGGTGTAGGTTTCGGTGGCGTTGGCTCTTCGGGTTTAGGGGGTGGAGACTTTTCGCAAAAGGCAAGGTGATCACTGATGTGAATGTATTCTTTAATGAGTTTGTCGTGTTGGGGTTCCAGTTCCGCGAGTTGATCGGCAACACCGGCAATAATTCCCAAGTCTGTACCGAATTTTTTTGCTGCCAGATAGGATTCGCCGTAAGTTTTTCCCAGTGCTATGGCGGAGTTTCGCCCCGCCAGCACAGCGGCACCTACCGCATATTTAATATGGGCGTTCACATCTTTCGGTGTTTCGGTGTAAGTGGTGTAAGCATCGTTGACGGTGTTATATGCATCCCATACATTTCCCACAACATCCAAGCGTTGCGCGTTTACGATAATATCTTTGCTCAACAGGATGCCTTTTGCTTTGGCAAATTCTACCTGTTTGGTTCTGCCAAAGGTGAGAGTGTTAATAATGGATTCCCCGGTCTTAATGGCCATGTCTTTTGTTGTGTCACGAATCTCAGTGCTGGCGCGTTGGAATTCTTTGTCCGCTAACATACTGGTGATACGCGAGACCAAAGCGTCGAGCCGGCGTTTATGCTCTTCTTTTTTTATTTGCAATTGTTTTTGCACTTCATCATCACAGCGAACAATTTCAATTGGAATTGGGGTGCCGATTTTGCCGCCGCAGAGGGTTTTCGCCTGCATCAGGGTTTTGCCCAGTTTAAATGGTTGGATCTGAATGTTGCTGGAAGTATTGGCTACACTGGCAAGTACATCGTTTTCCAATGTCATTTGCACATAGCCATCGAGTGGATTGAGTTTCAGCGGGAAATTATAAGTAATACCAATTTTTTTTCCATTGACATCGTACAGCCCTAGCTTGGGAATACTGCTTCCGTTGTTGATACTTACTAATTCCACAACACTGCCAGCTATTGTTGTACTAGCGGTTTTTCCTTGGTAGCTATATTCGACTCTGACTTCGCCTTTGCCGGGCGTTTTGCCTTGAATTTTAGCCGTGTTTTTCTGCTGGCTGGCAATTGCAACAATATCGACCGGATTGGATGTAAATTGGTAGTCGCCATTGGCCGGTGAACCCTGGGCAATAATTTCCTTGATTTCATCTTTTGCCAGATGCAAGCAAGCATCCATTGCGACCGTTGGATCTTCGGCGCCGGATTTGTAACGTAAATTGACACTGCCGCGTTTTAATTGTCCGCCCATGCACATAGGGGGAATGCCAACGACTGTGCCATCAAATTGATAGGTTTTATTGAAACCTTTTTGTAAATCATCAAGCGTGATATCCATTGCGGGTGTGATGCTGTTAAGCATGCCGGTATGAATGCTGGTCATTACATTGGGATAGTCAAAGCTCGCGCCATTAGCATCGACTTTGCACAGGCCCATTTCATCTGCCGAAAAAATAAATGCTGGCGAATGGTAGGCTGCGTCCTGTGCAAGGCTCACGGTGAGTTGCACTTTATTGGAATTTTTTTGATTGACCCTGGCAGTCATGACTACTTTGCCATCGTTATCGCGGCAAATGACTGGCTTGCTATTAAATTTGACGGAGGGAATAGGGCGCTGACCAGGATGGCTGGTATCAAATGCAGTGTAGCTGATTAATAAATCGGCGAGCGGGCCAGGTTCTACATGAACCGGCCCCTTCCAATTAACGCTCCAGTTGCCCCCTTCGCAATTCTCACCTTCCCAAGGCATGCCTTCCATATTTACATCGGCATAGACGGGTTCCGGTTCATTGTTGTTGGCCAATGAAACCGATGCGAAGAAAAATGAAGCAGTGGATAAAACAAGTATTCCTTGTCGGCTCATGATCATTCCTGTGAATGGAGATGTTTTAGATTTTTAATGGTCGTTACTGCGATTTACTGGATGATTTCCGCAATGCTTGTCAAGGCTGTCGGAGGCTCGGATGTCGACGACAAGCCTACAGGGATGTATTCACGGCGTGTCTTGGCAAGCATTGCGGTACTCATGCGGCATTATAAAGAATTACAATCCTAACTCATTTTCCAATTCATCCGTTTCCTTCTGGTATTCAGCAGACTTGCCCTTCTGTTGCTGTGCTTCCATTTGCTTTTGCATTTCCTGTGCTTGCTGTTGCAGCTCCTGGATTTTTTTGGGGTCACTATATATTTTTTGCATTTCTGCAATTTGTGCCGCTGAACCCATTTGCGCATCTTTGGCCAATTGTTCAGTTTGCTCATCCAGTTTTGCGCGGGCTTGTTCTTCCTTGGCGTAATCGCCAATCAATGCATAAAAATTGCTGGCACGTTGATATTGCGCTACGCCCATGGCCTCATCGGCATAACGTCGCGCTTTTTGCTCCAGGGTTTTAATGTGCGCTTCTTTGTCTTGTTGGCGATAAAACTCAAGTGCACTTTCCATGAGCTTCAGTGTGCTGCTATAAGAATTTGCAAGTCTGTCAGCGTGGGCCAAGCGCGCTTTATCAATTTTTGCACGCAGCACATCGGATTCCTTGTAGTCGCGGATTTGTTGGGTCCAGCTATGTGCTTCATCAAATGCCTTGCGGATATCTTCAATGCGATCAGTTTTCCACTGTTGCTGGAATTGGGTACTGGCTTGTTGCACACTCATGGCACCCATGATGTCGCCGGGCTTGATGGCATCATTCTGTTGCTCGAGTTTGGCAAACGCTTGCAAGTACGCATCTGGCAAAAGTGTTTGATAGCTATTTAAAAGGCGTTCGATATTGGTGGGCGGTAAACTCACTACATAGGGATCAAAAGATGGATCCAGCTTATAGCCGCCAGTTGCTTCAATTGCCATTTTGTTGTTGTTAGTAAAATAATCCTGTGCACGTACTTTAAAATGTTCCTGGGCAAAGGCGGATAGCTGGATATTGGTGGGTGCTTTTTTCAATGCAGCAATCAAGGCTTTATCTGCAGCAGCAAATTGCGCACCTTTTTCGTAGTATTGAAAAGCACCAGCCAATTTACCATCCTTGAATAAATTGCCTTTTTGCTCCTCCAATTTTCCCTGCTTGCTGCCCAGTGCAATGGCTTTGCTTAACGCTTGTTTGGCGACCGGGTTGCCACCGTCTTCGCACACATAACCTTGGGCAAGATCATATTTATTGATGGCATCCCAGAATTGTCCTTGGGCTTCAAGGTTGGTGCCTTCCTGATAGGCTCTTTTAGCATCCGGAACACTCAAGTCTGCTACGCAATCAGCGAAATTGAGTGGGGAAAAAATCGCCAGGGATAAGAGACTTGCGCTGAATAATTGTTTTTTCATAAAAACTCCGTGTAATTCCTTCACTGATTATTGCGGGCGAAAGTTTTTTATCATGTTGCCCATGCTTGGCATAGGTTGATAGCCTTCAGGTAATTCAAACAATGTAGCTTCCTGCGGTTCCACTTTCAGATTTTTCAAAGTCATGGTGATGCGGTTTTTGTCCTTGCCTTCTTTGCTCAGGAAATCCATTTTTACCGGAATGTTTTCCGGTGATAGCCAGATAAAGCCACCGGCACTTTTATCTTTCATCAGGATTTTGTATTTGGTGGTGTTGATCCCTTCGAGGGTTTCGCTGCCCACTTTTTCAATGGTGACATTATCAGGTGCATTGCCGGACATTTTGTTGGCATTTTTTAAATCAATTTCCATATACATTTTTTGCATCGGCATTAATTGCCAGGCCACTTTTTTGTCCGGGCGCAAAATGGTAGCCATGCTCATGCCTTGCATTTCCATTTCGTTGCGCTCTTTCCCGTGTGAGTGGTGCACAGTTTGGGTAAAGCTGCCTTCGGCAGTGACAACCAGGCGCACGCCAGAATATTCTGTGTCAGGTGCGGGGATGGTATCGGCGGCACCAGGGTTGGAAAATAGCAGCCCGGGGATCATCGCAAAAAACAGGGTGAGGATATAAGTGATTTTTTTCATAATCGAATTCCATTTGTAGTGAGTGAATGCTATTGGAGAAAATTTTCTGCGAAAAAGACCTGTGGGCATCTGGCATCGATGACCCCACAGGTATAAGCAGAAAGTAATATAAAACGAAAATCAGGCGGCAGTGTGTGTTTGCTGATCCAGATTCAAACCCGTATTTAATTTTAACCAGTCCTTACCAGTCAGTAGCGGTTTAAGCATGGAGAGCGTGCCATTAAATGCATCGGCTGGAACTGCCTGGCGGAAACCCTGCAAAAAAGCCACTCGCTCTGAGTGTGTGATATTGGGCAGGATCATCAATAAGCCTAGCAGGTTTTCTTCGGGGGATAGTGAGCTAACAAGTTTCTGTTCAATAGCGTGAATTTCTTCATCATCAAAATATTTCCACAGCAATTCTGCATTGTGTGTTTCCTCAATGCGCATGTGGGTAAAATTTTCTGCCACAAATAAAGAGAATGAACCGTAAAAAGATTCCAACGCTTTGGTTCTATCTGCGCTTTGCAGGTTCTTAATAAGTGCGATCTTATGCTGTAGTTCATTAATGACCACTTCGTGTTCATGGTGATCATCAAGGGTCTGCAGGGGATTGCTGTCCAGCGATTGAATAACCGGGTGAATAAAATTATTTTCGTGCTCAAGATGCCCGCGACAAAAATTTAACAGGTTTCCGGTGAGATCCAATTGGTGGGCAACGGCCTCTGTGTCTGTGTCGTCGAGTTTTCCCAAATCGACGAGGTTTTGGCACAGGCTTGCGCGCAATCCTTTGTGAATCAGGGTGTAAATGTTATAGCGTGAGTGGTTCATGGCCTCAGGTTCCATTGAGTGGTGATATTGAGTGAGTGTTCAGTGAGTGCTATGCGAGCAAAATAACAGCCATCCGTTGTTATTTAACTGCACTCTTTTCATGTAACTGCAATGACAGCAGTGTCATTGTGCAAAAAGGGGAATGATTGAGTCTGTAAAAAATTGTGAGTTGGTTTATGACGTTTCGCTAATCAGGCGTTGGGGATTGGGTCGAATTTGCGGTTTTCCGGGGCTTTTTAGTGCGCTGGGCTCGCATGGCACCTGATGCCTAAATAGGCTAGAATGCCGCCCAATCTTTTCGCCCCCCGGTTTCGGGGATCCAAATCCAACTCCGTTAAAGTAGTTAAGCACCTGTGACTGACCTGAGCCATATCCGCAACTTTTCCATCATCGCCCACATTGACCACGGTAAATCCACTATCGCCGACCGCTTCATCCAGATGTGCGGCGGCTTGAGTGATCGTGAAATGGAAGCGCAAGTGCTTGATTCCATGGACTTGGAGCGTGAGCGCGGCATTACCATTAAAGCCCACAGTGTGACCCTGAACTACAAGGCGCGCGACGGCAAAACCTACCAGCTCAATTTTATTGATACTCCTGGCCACGTGGACTTCACCTATGAAGTATCCCGTTCTTTGGCGGCCTGTGAGGGTGCCCTGCTGGTGGTGGATGCGGCCCAGGGGGTAGAAGCCCAGTCGGTAGCCAACTGTTATACCGCCATTGAGCAAGGGTTGGAGGTTATTCCGGTCCTGAACAAAATGGATCTGCCCCAGGCCGAACCAGAGCGTGTTGCCCAGGAAATTGAAGACATTATCGGCCTGGATGCGATGGAAGCCGTGCGCTGTTCCGCCAAATCCGGCCTGGGTATGGAGGACGTACTGGAAGAACTGGTCCGTCTGGTTCCTCCACCAAAAGGCGATGTGGATGCACCTCTGCAAGCATTGATTATCGATTCCTGGTTCGATAACTACCTCGGGGTGGTGTCGCTGGTGCGGGTGATGCAAGGCACTTTGAAAATCAAAGACAAGATTATCGCCAAAACTATCGGGAAGCCGCAGTTGGTCGACGGCCTTGGGGTATTCACGCCCAAGCCCCTGCAGTTAAAAGAGCTGAAAGCCGGTGAAGTAGGTTTTGTGGTTGCTGGTATTAAAGACATTCACGGTGCCCCGGTGGGCGACACCCTGACTCATGCGCAAACGGCGGATGTGGAAGCTCTGGCGGGTTTCCAGAAGATCAAACCGCAAGTTTACGCCGGGATGTTCCCGGTTAGCTCTGATGACTTTGAAGATTTCCGCGAAGCATTGGCCAAGCTTACCCTGAATGACGCCTCCCTGTTTTATGAGCCAGAGAGTTCTGATGCGCTGGGTTTTGGTTTCCGTTGCGGTTTCCTCGGAATGCTGCACATGGAAATTATCCAGGAACGTCTGGAGCGCGAATACGATCTCGATCTGATTACCACTGCACCCACCGTGGTTTATGAAATTGAAACCACCAAGGGTGAAACTATTTATGTAGATAACCCGTCCAAGTTGCCCGATCCCGGCAGCATTGGCGATATGCGTGAGCCTATCGTTGAAGCCAATATCCTGGTGCCGCAGGAACATTTGGGTAACGTCATCACACTGTGTATTGAAAAGCGTGGCGTTCAGAAAGACCTGCAATTCACCGGTTCACAAGTGTCAGTAAAGTACGAATTACCGATGAATGAAGTGGTGACGGATTTCTTTGACCGTTTGAAATCAGTCAGCCGTGGTTTTGCCTCGCTGGATTACAACTTTGTGCGTTTCCAAAGCGCGAAGCTGGTGCGTCTGGATGTGTTGATCAATGGCGATAAAGTGGATGCTCTGGCGATTATTGTGCATCGTGATAAAGCCCAGAACATGGGCCGCCAATTGGTTGAAAAAATGAAAGAACTGATTCCACGGCAAATGTTTGATGTGGCGATTCAGGCGGCTATCGGTGGTCAGGTGGTTGCGCGCTCCACGGTAAAAGCCTTGCGCAAAGACGTATTGGCGAAATGCTACGGCGGCGATGCAACCCGTAAGAAGAAGCTGCTGGAAAAACAAAAGGCAGGTAAAAAACGTATGAAGCAAGTGGGTAATGTGGAGATTCCGCAAGCCGCTTTCTTTGCAGTGCTGAAAATAGATAGCTAATAACATCTAATTTTTACCGCCAATCTATATGGTAAATGGCAACCTAAGGAAACTTGATGAGCAGTATTAATCTCCCGCTGATTCTCACTTTGGCTGTGTTGGTAACTGGTCTGGTGTGGTTATTTGATGCTTTGGTATTAGCGCGTCCGCGCAAGGAAAAAGTCGCTGCTGTTGAACAGCAATTCACGGGTATGGCGCTTGAGACTGAACAGCAAAAAACGGCTTATGAGGATGCCAAAAGCATCGCTGCGCGTGAGCCGGTATTGGTTGAATATGCGAAGTCCTTTTTTCCGGTGCTGTTTATTGTGTTCTTTTTGCGTTCCTTTTTGGTTGAACCTTTCCAGATCCCCTCTGGCTCCATGATTCCAACCCTGGAGGTGGGTGATTTTATTCTGGTGAATAAATTTGCCTATGGGATTCGCGAGCCTATTAGCAATACCCAGCTTATCCCGGTCAGCAAACCCCAGCGTGGCGATGTGATGGTATTCTTTCCACCCCATGCGCCAACCACCTATTACATCAAGCGTGTGATTGGTGTTCCCGGTGATCATATCTCCTATATCAACCACGTGTTGACGATTAACGGTAAGGTAATCGAGGAAAAGCTGGTAGCGGAATTACCGGCAGGTGCACCTTACCTGCGGATGGTGAAAGAAACGATCGATGATAAAACGTTTACCGCATTCAAACATTTCCAACCGGGCCCATTAAGTGTGCGCGGCTCTTGGGTAGTGCCTGAGGGGCACTATTTCATGATGGGCGACAACCGCGATAACAGTCTCGATAGTCGTGACTGGGGTGTGGTTTCCGAAAATGCGATTGTCGGCAAAGCATTCGCGGTATGGATGCACTGGGATAAATTCTTCAGTGTGCCTTCTTTTGATCATGTTGGCGTTATCAAGTAGATTTTTGTGCTAGCGTAAAAGCAGTCTTATTTTCTCTTGTGGAGTCCGAATTGATGAAAACCGTTCAGCTAAAGATATTCAGGCACCAACGTGGACTGGGTATGTTGCAGTTCGCTTTGATTGTAGCTATCGCCGGGTTTTTATTGCTTTTTGTGTTCAAAGTGGTTCCTTTGTACGCGGAAAATCGTTACGTAGAGTCAGCATTGCGTTCGCTGGTCTCTGGCGGCGAAAAATTGGAAGAAATGAGCGATGCTGAAATTATTAAAAAACTCAATAATTTCTATATGATTAACAATGTGCGCAGTGAAGGTCCCACCAAAAATATTAAAATTGAGCGCGAAGCGGAAAAAACTGTAATTACTATTGATTATGAAACTCGTGTTCCTTTGATGTACAACATTGATCTGGTTTTGAGCTTCAAAAATCATTTGGATAGTACTAAACCCACACAGTGCTGTAAGCCAGCAACCACACTAACTACCAAGTAATTCGTGCAAAATCTTAAATACAAACGCCTTGAGCAACGCCTTGGCTATCAATTTGAAAACCAGCGCCAGCTACAACTGGCGTTAACCCACCGCAGTCACGGCGCAACTAATAATGAGCGACTGGAGTTTCTGGGCGATTCCATTTTAAATTTTATCGTTGGCGAGGCATTGTTCAATCGTTTTCCGGATGTACGTGAAGGGCAGTTGAGCCGTTTGCGTTCGCAATTGGTAAAAGGTGAAACGCTCGCTGAGCTTGCCCGTGAATTTGAAATGGGCGACTACCTGATTCTGGGCGAAGGTGAATTAAAATCCGGCGGTAGAAGCCGCGATTCAATCCTGGCCGATAGTGTAGAAGCAATTATCGGGGCAATTTATAACGAACGTGGACTTGATGTGTGCCGCGAGCATGTGTTGAACTGGTTTGCTTCACGTCTGGATGCAATTGGCATTGATACCAGTGCCAAGGATGCTAAATCGCGACTGCAGGAATATTTGCAAGCCCAGCGCCAACCTTTACCGGAATATGCTGTAATCAATATTGGTGGAGAAGGGCACGCTCAGGTGTTTACGATTGAATGTCGGGTCGCGCTTGCCAAAAAGCCAACCCAGGCTTCAGCTTCCAGTCGCCGTGAAGCGGAAAAACAATCCGCACTCTTGATGCTGAAGCAGCTAAAGCTCGATTAGATACTTGCCTGATTCATTCTTTCGATTCTTTCCTTTTTATTTTCTGTAGCATTCTTATGACTTTTGATTCTGATACTGAGAACACCGATACCCGTTGCGGTTATGTTGCTATTGTCGGTCGCCCAAACGTAGGTAAATCAACGCTGCTTAATCATGTCCTTGGGCAGAAGATCAGTATTACTTCGCGCAAACCTCAAACCACACGCAATGCCGTGGTGGGGATTAAAACAGAAGGCGATATACAAATTATCTTTGTGGATACACCGGGTTTGCATCTGGGGCAACAAAAAGCCATTAATCGCTATATGAACCGCGCAGCAACAACCGCAATGAAAGACGTTGATGTGGTAGTGTTTGTTGTGGATCGCTTTATCTGGACGGAAGAAGACGAAGCTGTGGCAGAAAAGTTGCAGCATATTAACAGCCCGGTAATTCTGGCGGTTAACAAAGTCGATCAAATTGAAGATAAGGAAACCTTGTTGCCGCATTTACAGCAACTCGCAGAAAAATTACAGGTGGCAGAAATTGTTCCGATTTCGGCGTTGCGCAATAACAACCTGGATCGTTTGGAACAGTTGATTGTTGAGCGTTTGCCGGAAGGGGTACATATGTACCCGGAAGACCAGATTACGGATCGCAGTTCGCGCTTTATGGCGGCAGAGATTGTACGCGAAAAAATTACTCGCCAACTGGGTGACGAGTTGCCCTATGAAATGGCGGTGGAAATTGAGGAGTTTAAGCAAGAGGGAAATTTGCTCAATATTTCCGCATTGATTCTGGTGGAGCGTGATGGACAGAAAAAAATCCTGATCGGTGATAAGGGTGCACGCATCAAACTGATTGGTACCGAAGCGCGCATCGATATGGAAAAATTGTTTGAGATGAAAATCATGCTCAAGCTTTGGGTGAAAGTAAAATCCGGATGGTCCGACGATGAGCGTGCACTGCGCAGTCTTGGTTATAATGATTTTTAATCTTTATCTGTAACTATTATGCGTGTTGATCTGCAGCCTGCCTACATATTACACACGCGCCCCTACCGCGACACCAGTTTATTAGTCGATTTACTCACGCCGGATTTCGGGCGCGTCACCGCAGTGGCGCGCGGTGTGCGCAAAGCAAAAACGCCCAAGCGCCAATTGCTGAATCCATTTAGTCGTTTACTGGTGTGTTGGCAAGGTAAGACGGATATGAAGTTGCTAACCAGCTTTGAATCCGACAATCACTTCCTCAGCCTTAAAGGCAATCACTTATATTCTGCGTTCTATCTGAATGAGTTGCTGGTGCGCTTGTTGCCAGAGATGGACAGGCACAACGGATTATTTTACGCCTATGAACAAAGTGTGAATGCGTTGCAATTGGAAGTAGAAATAGAACCTTTGTTACGCGGATTTGAGTTTCGGTTGCTTGAAGAGCTGGGTTATGCGCTGGATTTTACCCGGGATGTGCGCAGTGGTTGTGCTGTTGAATCGCAGGGATTCTATGAATGCCATGTGCAGGAGGGATTTTATGCGGCCGCTCCGAACATTCCCGAAAATCTTTTAATTAAAGGCGAGTGGTTATTGGCTATAGCAGCGGGTGATTATTCGGCGTCGGTGACCCGTCAAGCAGCAAAGCAATTAACGCGACGTATGCTCAAGCCCTTGTTGGGAAGCAAACCCCTGCATAGCCGCGAATTATTTAAGCAACACGATCGCTAGTATTTAGCTGGTCGGTGTTTCACTGGGTTCCAGGCCAAATAGGGCATCAATATTTTTATCCCTACCCCAATTAATTAAATCATCCAGTGCGTGGTTAAGTGCGGGAATTGCACTGCGAGCTTGTTCAAACTGTTTGCTTTGGAATAGTTTATCCAGCAACCCACTAATGTGCTTCAAGCGCGGTACACCGCAATAACAGCTACTGCCATAAAGGCGATGAATCAATTCACCCAACTCTTCAAACTCTTCATCTGCCAGCGCTTGTTGAATTTGCGCTTTCTCCGCTTCCAGCCCTGCGAGTAGCATGCTTAACATATCGCGCGCTAATGCCGGCTTATGGTTAGCAAGTTTGAGACATAATTGGATATCAACCGAGCCAGTCAGGTCTTCGGTTGGAATGGTTTCGCGCGCGGATGCATCGGTTTTCTCTTCCGGTTGGATTACAATTTCTTTTTTTCCCGACAAACTATTCCAGCGATTGATGATATGGGCCAGTTGGTTTTCATTCACTGGTTTACTGATGCAATCATCCATGCCGGCAATCAGTAGTTCTGCTTTCTGTTCGGTAATGGTATGTGCTGTTAACGCGATGATAGGGGTGCGCCGTTTACCTTCTTCCAATTTGCGAATATGGCGCGTCGCTTCCATACCATCCATGCCCGGCATTTGGATATCCATAAAAATCACGTCAAATTCATGCTGTTTACAGGCTTCAATCGCTAACGGGCCACTGCTTGCCTGGGTAACTTCGGTGTTCAAACCACGCAACAATTCCGATGCAAGTTGCAAGTTGGCAGGGTTGTCATCCACCAGCAGTACTGAAATACTGGGTTGCAGTGAATCTTCATCCTGTTCTCGCATATCTTTAATATGCAAATCCAGTTGTCGCCCGAGTGTTTGCAGCAGCGCGTCGTAGGCAATAGGTTTATTAATGAACAGTACGCGCGATTTATCGGAATGATTGCGGAATAAACGCTGATGCGCCGGCGTACAGCAAGCGATAAGCGTACAGTTAAATTCCACGTGTAGCTGTTCGGCGAGATTGTTCAACAGCACTGGCGGAATTTTTCGCTCGCTGGGAGCAATATCCAAAATCAATAAATCAAAATTATTATTGGTATTGCGAGCATTGCGCAGTATCGGGAAACAATCGTGAATGGCCGGGATTTTCTGGGTGTTGCCATTCCATTCGTGTAAAAGGTTATCAATTTGTTTTAGTGATGCCGGGTTTTCACCGCACAATAAAATTCGGTAATCACTCAAGTTTGCAAGCTGGCTAATGGATGGCTGACGCTTGTCGATACCCATGCGCGCGGTAAACCAGAAAGTGGAACCTTTTTCCGGTTCACTGACCACACCAATTTCACCATGCATGCGTTCCACCAGGCCTTTGCAGATGGCGAGCCCCAACCCAGTACCTTCATGTTCTCGGGTGATGGAGCTATCAGCCTGATTAAACGGACTGAATAATTGATCCTGTTCCTCTCGGCTTAAACCTATTCCTTCGTCGCTGACACAAATTTTTAAGGTGATTTGTGTTTCCTGGCGTTGCAGGATGCTGATATCCACGACTATGTTGCCGCTATTACTGTATTTAATGGCATTGGTTAATAAGTTGGAAAGAACTTGCTTAAATCGCAATGCATCGCCCAATAAATTTTTAGGAATACCAGGTTCGACATAATTCACCAGTTCAAGATTTTTTTCATGTGCGTCGGGTGCCAATATGTGAAGGACTTCATCAACGCTCTGACGAATGGGCAGTGGTGCATAATCCAGTGTGAGTTTGCCAGATTCAATTTTGGAAAAATCGAGAATCCCGTTAATGACGGTTAACAGGTTTTGCGCTGAATCGCGAATGGTTTCCATGTATTCGCGTTGTTGTTCATTCAATTCTGTTCTCAATGCAAGGTTGATAAACCCGAGGATGCCGTTTAATGGTGTACGAATTTCGTGACTGGTGTTGGCGAGGAACTCTGATTTCACCCGGCTGGCTTCTAACGCCTCCTTACGCGCAAGATCCAGCTCTACGTTTTGGATTTCAATAGTTTCCAGGGTCTCCCGCAAGTCTTCGATGGCGTGGTCAATATGGCCCTGCATATCGGTTTGTGCTGCCTCCATGTAATCTGCCATGGTGTTGATGGCTTCAGCAAGGCCGAGAAACTCATTGGAATTTTGTTGCACAACCCGCTCATTTAAGCGGCCACGCGCGAGTGCATGCACAACATTCTTTATGTGATCGAGTGGGTCGGTTATACGGTAATAGAGCGAAATGGCGAAATAAGCTCCAATGATCAAACATAAAGTAGTTAATGCGATGGTTAACACAATTGCTTCGTAACGTACCACTGCATAGGGAGCGGCCAACAATTCAATTTCTACCCAACCGATAGGGTTTTTATTTTCCAGGTTTACCAGTGGATGAGAGAAACGCAAGGTGCGGTAGGTTTTGCGCTCCAAAGGCTGTTGCATATTGGGCTCACCTGTATTTTGGGTTTCCATAAATTGCGGGCCGCTGTGAAAACTTTGGTCTTTATCGGCGTAGTAGGCGTGAATGGCGCGGATGTAAGGTTCTTCCAGCGATGCATCGAGAATATGCTGGGTTAACTCGCGATTGCTGTCGGATATAGGTTTGTGCAACAAGTGTGCAGTTTTTTGCGCGAGTATGCTGCCGCGCAAATCGATAAATTTATTGATTTGCGAAATACACAAATAAGTGAGGCTGAGCGCAATAAAAATGATGATGCTGATGGACGGAATAAAAATCAGGCGCCACACGTCGGACTTGATACTGTTGCGTTTATTCATGGCAAGCGGCCTTGTTCCTTGTTCTT
>JAGKXA010000339.1 GCA_021151615.1 Cellvibrionaceae bacterium
CTTCTGCATTTGTTGCTGGAAGGTGATCTCGATAAATTCCGCTGGACGGCTCAGCGCCACCAACACAGTCACACGCAAAATGCCTTCAAGGATATCTTCCGCCGTCATGGTTTCACCCAGGCCCACGTGCACACTGAATGCATCTTCCGGGCTCGAACCTGCCAAGCCACCGCGCTTCCACACACTGTTGAGGAAGTTGCTGATCATGCTCTTGATAGTGACCCAGGTGTTGGCCACGTTAGGTTCAAACACATAGGCTTTGGTGGCGAGGCGCACAGACTCTTCCAACATGATCATGGTGCGACGCACATTGATGTAACGCCAATCCAGGCTGTTGCCATCCAGGGTGCGCGCGCCCCACACCAGGGTTCCTTCACCGATAAAGGTGCGAATCGCGTTAATGGATTTGCCCGCGGTATTTACGTTCAAATCTTCCTGCTCTTCGTGGTTGATATTCACCGTCGGTGAATTCACCGCACTCAGGCTTACATTCGCAGGCGCTTTCCACACACCACGGGTGTTATCCACCATGGTGTAAATGCCCGCCATGGCTGCACTGGGTGGCAACAAATTCAGTTTTTGCTGGATGCCAGCCAACACACTGTTGTAGAGCGGACAAACTGCACTCAGGGTTTTATGCAGCTCATTCTTCTTGGTGTCGTCCAGGCTGGTGAGATTGGACAACTTTTTAATCTCGTCCAGAATGCTCTGCTGTTTTTTCGCCGGCACAGATTCGAGTACTTCCACTGTCAACAAACTCACCAGTGCTTTCAAACCATCTTCGGTTAAATTGCCGAACGACAGCGCCGAGACAGGCACAATCGAGGTATTCAACCAGGGATAGTAAACTGCACTGAAGGCCGGGAAGTTGGTGGCCATTTGGTTGCGGAAGGTATCAATACACTCGTTATCGCGATTGTCCTGGAAGCCGCCGAATACATCGAGGATGGCAAAGCGGTTTTTCATCTCGTAGCCGCAATGGCTAACCATGGCTTGTTGCAACGCAAAACAATCCGCGCCATCGACAGTGCCATATTTTTCATCGTTAGGATCGGTAACCGTGCTTTTTGTCCCCAATGACACAGCATCAGGAATCACCAGCATGGTTGGCTCTTGTTCTTTTTTCAGCGGCTCGATACCGCGCGTCAACGCATCTACGGTAATTTCTTTTTCACTGTAGGTACCGACAGATACCACATAACAAGCACCGCCGCCGTTTTGGAAAAACAGCATCATGCTGCGGTACAACAAATAGTAGGAGCCATCGAGCGTGAGGAAATATTTATCGTTCTTGCCGTAGGCGAAGTCTTCTTCTTTCGCGCTAAACACATCCTGATTCAAAGCCACGCCATCAATGCTGGTTACTGCATCGTATTTTGCTTTGGCCAGATCGTACTTTTCTTTGGCAACCGCATAAGCCTGCTTTTCTGCCACCGTTGCGTCTGCAGCGGGAGCGGTGGGCGCAGTCGGTGCTTGCGGCGCCGTTGCGGTAGTACCGGCAGGCAGCGCTTTCTCTTTGCGTTTTATGTCAAATTTCGCGGGCGGTGGGCCACCGAAATAGCTGATGAATTCCGCCATGGACGAAATACGCCAGGGCTTTTCATGCAAGCTCTTGCCTTTGTTGTCGGCAAATTCGGTATAACCGATAAACGCCGGAACAGCTGTTGCAACTTCAACAACAGAATTGGGGAAAGCGTCTTTTTCGACAATGTAGACGCCAGGTGTTTTATACGCGCCAGCCATATGGGTTCCTTTCAGTGCTATTGATTGACATAAATTTCTGCAACAAGAATTTGCTGCCCCTTGAGGTTCCTGCTCTTGCTGATCAAATTAATTCCTGCGTTGGGTAAACGCTTGATCAAAATCTTGCCTGAATTATTTTTATCCTTTAATTGGAAACGTTGCTTCGGCTCGCTATTCATCGCAATAGGAACTTGCGATATAAATGCTTTACCGTTTTTGGCGACAGGTTCATCACTTTGGTCGAACGCGATTACCTGCGGCGAACCTAAATCATGGATGTCCAATTCCAGTTTCGCCAGCTCGCCAAAAAAATAATATTTCCAATAAAGTTCGCGCGTGCTAAAGCGCAAGTAACGCAGCGCGGTGGCGCCGGTTTTGGCAGCCGCAATAGCACTGTCGCTTAAATCTATATCGACCACCAATACCGGAGTGCGTGTTCCCGGTTTGACCCGCGCCGAATATTCGCTTTGCAATTGTGGCGGTGCTTCGCGCTGCAATTCAAGGCTGCTGTTATCCGCTGTAATGCGCAGGCTACTCGCATACAGAGGCGTGTATAAGCCCTCGGTTTCGGCGGTATAAAAACTAAAATAATTATCCTGCGCATAGGCGTTAAAGCGCAGCACGGATTCATCCTCGTCCGGCGCAATCCAGTTTTCCAAATCTGCAATAATTGAAAAACCCACATCGTTATGGCGCACTAACAATTGATAGCGGCGCAACAAGCGCTCGGTTGCCGCACTCGGCACAAACTGCAATTGCGTGCAGCGCCCATCCGCAAAAAACGCATGGGCGACTTCCAATGTGAAAACAGGTTTAAACTGCGCCACAACAATGTCCTTTGCGAAATTAGGATCGGATCATTAACCGCGCACATCACTTTGCGGACGAGTCGCATAAGGCAATTGCGCTACTACATTGTCGGGGTTGATGCTTACCATGCGCACACGATAGTAAACGGAGGGAAGGTATTTCCCACCCAATAAACCCCAGAGATTACTTAAATCCTGAATATTCAGGTTCTCGATATCCAATACGAGTTTATCGATGCGGGAATCCAGATCCGGT
>JAGKXA010000104.1 GCA_021151615.1 Cellvibrionaceae bacterium
GTAATATCGCTACCGGCGCTGCAGCGCTGGCATTGGTTGAAGCGGGTGCTGATGCGGTGAAAGTCGGTATTGGCCCAGGTTCTATTTGTACAACGCGTATCGTCAGCGGTGTGGGTGTTCCGCAAATCTCTGCCATCGCCAACGTGGTTGCTGCGCTCAAAGGCACAGGTGTTCCTGCGATTGCCGATGGCGGTATTCGCTACTCTGGCGATATTGCCAAGGCGGTGGTTGCCGGTGCTCATGCGGTAATGATGGGTTCGATGTTTGCGGGTACCGAAGAAGCTCCAGGTGAAGTGGAGTTGTACCAAGGTCGTACTTACAAGGCCTACCGTGGGATGGGTTCATTGGGTGCCATGTCCCAATCGCAAGGCTCTAGCGACCGCTATTTCCAGGATGCCAGTGCTGGTGCCGAGAAGTTGGTTCCAGAAGGTATCGAAGGTCGTGTTCCTTACAAGGGCCCATTGGCGGCAATTGTTCACCAAATGATGGGCGGTTTGCGTTCGGCAATGGGCTACACCGGCTGTTCAGATTTGGAAGCCATGCGCACCAAGCCCGAGTTTGTGCGCGTGACCGCCGCCGGTATGGGCGAGAGCCATGTTCACGATGTGCAGATTACTAAGGAAGCACCGAACTATCCAATAGGTGGCCGTTAATCAGTGTTCGCATAAAGTGCGGTCACGATAAGAAAAACTCGGGTTAAGCCCGAGTTTTTCGTTTCAGCAGAATTCATTTTTTAAGTTTTATTTTTTGATTTTTCCATTTCGAGCAGGGCACAACATGTCTCATGATATTCATGCACAGCGAATTCTTATCCTGGATTTCGGTTCCCAATACACTCAATTGATTGCGCGTCGCGTGCGCGAGATTGGTGTTTTCTCTGAGATTCGCGCTTGGGATATGAGCGATGAAGAGATTCGCGCATACAATCCAAAAGGGATTATTTTGGCGGGCGGTCCGGAATCTGTTCACGAGGCAAACTCACCGCGCGCGCCGGAAGCGGTATTCAATTTGGGAGTACCTGTTTTCGGTATTTGCTACGGCATGCAAACCATGGCGGAGCAAATGGGGGGAGCGGTTGAAGGCTCGAATATTCGTGAGTTCGGTTATGCACAAATTAAAGCGCACGGCGACTCCTCCCTTTTTAAAGATATTAAAGATCACGTAGATACCGATGGTAGCGCGCTGCTGGATGTGTGGATGAGCCACGGTGACAAGGTCACCAAAATGCCAGAAGGTTTTAGTTTGATGGCATCAACGCCTTCGTGTGCAATTGCTGGCATGTATAACGAAGCCAAAAAATTCTACGGCGTGCAGTTCCATCCGGAAGTAACTCATACCCTGCAAGGCAAGCGCATGTTTGAGCACTTTGTATTGCAAACCTGTGGCTGTGAGCCTCTGTGGACTCCTGCCAACATTGTTGAAGATGCAATCAAAAAAGTGAAAGAGCAAGTCGGTGGCGATAAAGTGTTGCTTGGTCTTTCCGGTGGTGTAGATTCATCCGTAGTGGCTGCACTGCTGCACAAAGCGATTGGCAATCAGCTCACCTGCGTATTTGTGGATAACGGTTTACTGCGCAAAAACGAAGGTGATCAGGTAATGGATATGTTCGCCAAAAATATGGGCGTACGTGTTATCCGAGCTGATGCAGAAGAGCAATTCCTCGGCAAGCTTGCTGGCGTCAATGACCCCGAGAAAAAACGCAAAATTATCGGTGGTACGTTTATCGATGTATTTGATGCGGAAGCTACCAAACTTAAAGATGTTAAATGGTTGGCGCAAGGGACTATTTACCCTGACGTGATTGAGTCGGCCGCTGCAAAGACCGGCAAAGCACACGTTATTAAATCGCATCACAACGTAGGTGGCTTGCCGGAAGATATGGCCTTTAAGCTGGTTGAGCCGTTGCGCGAATTATTTAAAGACGAAGTTCGTGCAATTGGTTTGGAATTGGGTTTGCCTTACGACATGGTTTATCGTCATCCATTTCCCGGGCCAGGTTTGGGTGTGCGTATCCTCGGTGAAGTGAAAAAAGAATACGCGGATATCCTGCGTGAAGCCGATGCAATCTTTTTGGAAGAGTTGCACTCATCCGGCTGGTACCACAAAACCTCGCAAGCCTTTGCGGTATTCCTGCCAGTGAAATCGGTAGGTGTGGTGGGTGATGGTCGCCGTTACGAGTGGGTGATTTCATTGCGCGCGGTTGAAACGGTAGATTTTATGACAGCACGTTGGGCGCATTTGCCTTATGAGTTGTTGGAAAAAGTGTCCGGTCGCATTATTAACGAGATCTCCGGTGTGTCGCGTGTCTGCTACGATGTGTCGAGCAAACCGCCCGCAACTATCGAATGGGAATAATTTCCCGATACATTGTTGTTCCGGATTAATCACATGGATGTGTGCTGTACAGTAATATTCCTATATTAAAGAGATACTGAATCTATGCAGCGCCAGTTCCACACATCAACTGCCATTAACTATTTTTATTCTTTTTTTCTTGCGATTGGATTTTGTTCTTCTTCTCTTGTTTTTGCGCAAACCGATTTTACGTCATCCAGTGAGGCGGCTCCCACAATTCTTATTGCCAATCTTGCTGCTACTAGCTCGGTTCAATCAATAGCCCAATCCAGTGTGGCAGCATCCAGTCAGGAAGCTAATGCCGGTATGGCAATAAGCTCTCGTGAAGCTTCTTCGATTGGATCTCTTGAAATTGAATCTGTTTTAACTCACTCGGCAGTTTCTTCACTGGGGGCGGGGTCGTCGACTGTCAGTTCGGTGGTTGGGGGTAGTAGTTCTGTAGCGATTGATAAAACCATTATTACGGGTTCCAGTGTTTCGTCTGCCAGTCAAAGTGCACAAGTTTTCATTCAAGGTTCGCAGGCTTCTGTTCAAGGTTCGCAGGCTTTCGTTCAAAGTTCGCAAGCTTTCGGTGACGCAGTCCCTGCTGATTCGCTGACCTTGTCCAAATTTATTCTGGATACCGAAGTAAAACCCAATTCATCGGTGCGCCTGACCTGGAATTCGGATGCAGCAGTGGGCGCTTTTAGTGAGGCCACGCCAGTACTGGTGGTGAACGGTGCAAACCCCGGTAAAACTCTCTGTTTGACAGCAGCGGTGCATGGCGATGAATTAAATGGAATTGAAATGATTCGCCGCGTTATTTTTGAAATTGATCCTGCCAAATTAAATGGCACTATTATCGGTGTCCCTGTAGCAAATATTATGGGTTTCCGGCGCAATTCCCGTTACTTGCCGGATCGCCGGGATTGGAACCGTTATTTTCCTGGTAATACGCATGGCAGTTCTGCATCGCGTTTGGCACATTCATTTTTTTCCAAAATCATTATGCAGTGTGATGCATTGGTGGATTTGCACACTGGGTCATTCCATCGCACTAACTTGCCGCAACTACGTGCCGATCTCGGTGATGAAAATGTAGCGCGCCTTGCACAAAGTTTTGGTGTGATTGCAGTATTAAATTCGCGCGGCAACCCTAACTCTTTACGCGCTGCTGCCGTGCGCGCCGGAATTCCGGCTGTGACATTGGAAGCGGGCGAGCCTATGGCTATGCAAAGTGAAGTGGTGGAGGAGGGTGTAACTGCAATTAATACATTGCTCGCTAAAACGGGTATGTATGGAAAGCAAAAACGCTGGAATCGAATTGCGCCAGTGTATTACCGCTCTACTTGGGTGCGCGCCAACCAAAGCGGAATTCTATTTAGTAAAGCAACGCTGGGGCAGCGTGTGAAAGAGGGTGATCTGTTAGGTACGGTCACAGACCCAATTACCAATGCGCGCACTACCATCAAATCCCCGTATCAGGGCCGCGTTATCGGCATGGCGCTGGATCAAGTAGTGCTCCCCGGTTTTGCCGCCTACCACATTGGGATACAAACTCCTGAAGCTATATTAATCGAGCAAAGCCAAATGAATGGCGAACCGATGGAGCCCGAAGAAGACGAAGAAGATGGCGATGATTCCGGTGTTGATCCTGCAGATGAAATGGACGAGCCGGAAACAGGTGTGAGTAAAGCGCAGGATCGGATGGCGGATGAGTGATCTACATTGATCTTGGTTTTTTTAGTTGGGATGGAAATTTAGGGTTCAATAAATTGAACCCCTACAATTGGTGATGTGGTTCGTGCAGATCTAATCCGTGCATCACAGTTTTATATTCCGTAGGGGTGCAATTTATTGTGCCCTTTTTTTGCTCTTTATTTTGTAACTTTTATTTGCTGCATTTTGTCGGGGGATTATTTCTTTGCAGTCAGCGAATTAATAAACTTCCACTCATCCCCCGTCACTGGCTGTGTAGACAGCCGGCTCTGCTTCACCAAAACCATATTTTCCAATTCCGGTTGCGCTTTGATTTCTCCCAGGGGAATTAAACGCGGAAACACTTTGGTGAGTTGAATATCCACCGACACCCAACGCGGATTTTCTGGCGTGGATTTCGGGTCGTAGTAATCGCTTTCGGGATTAAATTGGGTGGGGTCGGGGTAGGCGGCTTTTACGACTTTAGCGGTGCCGACTATGCCGACATTTTTGCAGCTGCTGTGGTAGATAAAAACTTCATCGTCGAGTTTTACCTGATCGCGCAAAAAATTGCGCGCCTGGTAATTGCGAATGCCATCCCAGCGGCCGGTTTTGTTGGGCGCGGCAGCAAGATGATCTATGCCGTAAATATGGGGTTCAGCTTTGAATAACCAATATTGCTTTGCCATAGATCATCTCCCTTTTTTGGAATGTTAAGTTAAAGCCACGCACTTAAACGCTGTGCAGTTTCCTCGCTCACAATTTCCAAACCGATTCTGCGTTTTTCAATATCAACATCCTTTACCAGCACATAAACCTTGTCATCCAGTCGCCAGGTTTTTCCTTCAATGGTTAAGCTTAAACGGCGCGAATCAAATTGCGCTTTTACTTCACCTTCTTTAGGTGCAAGCAGTGCGTAACCATCCAGACCCCAGTCATCCAATTTGATGCCCAGACCAAAAGAATTGACCAATGCAACACTGCCCTGGTGCAAGCTGCCAATGTGTTGTGCTGCGTATTGGCAGCCTAGCCAGCTTTCGGTAAAGCGACAGGCTTGGCGGCCAGTGTTTAGTTGGTTTTGCAATGCATCGGCAAATTGTTTTTTATCCTCGATGTCAATTGGCGGTTCACCGCGCAAGATGCGCTTGATAGCCAAATGATTGAATAAATCGTTATAGCGACGGATGGGTGAGGTCACCATCGCATAGGCTTTAAAACCCAAACCGAAATGCGGGATAGGGTCGAATGTTAATGAGCCTGCTTGCAACATGCGTTGCAACAACGAATGCAATGGAGCGCTGTTTGAGTTGTTGGTTTGATTCGTACGCAGTTCGCGGAATAGGGCAGTGAAATTTTCCAGTTGCGTTAAATCGCCGGGGGTTAAATCCGGGCGATCTTCTTGTATCAGCGCTTGAGCGTCTGCGACTCGCTCTGCACGGAAACCTATGTGGCTGGAGAAAATGCCGTAGCCTGGGTGCTGCAAAAATAATTCGCCTGCACAAATATTGGTGACCAGCATGGCTTCTTCAATCATACGGTGGGCAATATTGCGCTCGCGCTTTTCGATGTGATCAATTTTTTTCTGGTCATTTAATACAAATGCATAATCAGCGCGCTCTTCCATGACTAACGCGTTGGCTTGGCGATAAGCGGTGCGAGCCTGGGCAAAGGCTTGGAGTTCTACCAGCATATCGTGCACATGGCTTGGCGCAGCGAGGCTGGAGATATCGCTGATCAGAGCATCGTAAACGCCTTGATAACTGAGTTTGCATTGCGAGCGAATCAGCGCCTCAGCAAATTCATATTGAGCAATTGTGCCATCGCGCGCGATTTGCATGCGGCAAATTACAGCGGGGCGTTTTTGTTCGGGTACCAGCGAATAAGTGTCGTGGGATAAATCCACCGGCAACATAGTGACGGTTTGGCCGAGGATGTAATGGGTACTTGCGCGCGCGCGCGCGGCGAGTTCAAGCGGACTGCCGAAATCAATATGTTTACTCGGGTCGGCAATGGCCGTAATTAATTCCCAGCCGTGCTCGTTGGTGGCGATATAAATGGCATCATCCATATCACGCGTATTTTCTGAATCAATGGTCACGAAAGGTAGATGTGTTAAATCCTGCTCGCCATTATCAAAGGTGAGCGGTGACCAATTAATGCTGCTTGCCTGGTTTTGTGCCTGTGCTTGCCATTCAAAGGGCATTTGGAATTTTGCAATGCTGTAGCGGCTCTCTACGCCGGCATCATCTGGTTTGCCCAGTTTGTTGATGATATGAACCTGGGTTTTGCCTTCACTGTTAAACGGATGTCGAGCAATTTCACAATGGATTAAATCACCCACTTCAAAACCCTTGCGCTCCTGCTGGGGAATAAATAACCAGCGGTTAAAGTTGGCAACATCCGGCTCGACAAAATCGGTGGTACCCTTATTCACATAGCGGCCGACAAATTCTTTCAGGCCGGGTTTGACCAGCGTGATCAATTTGGCTTCATATTGGCCTTTGCTGTTGGTATTGATTTCCGCTTCCACCAGGTCGTCGGGTAGCACCCGCATCATCTGCTCCGGGTCGATAAATGCCTCGCGACCATCGTCCAGAATCAGAAAGCCAAAACGCTTGGTGGTGGTACGTACTGTGCCTTGGGCTATGTCTTTGGCAGCAGCAATGGAAGTTTTGAGCTGGGATAGTTGTTGCAGAGCATCTTTATTGAGCATGGGGTACGACTTTTATAAGGAGAATGGGGCGAATTATAGCCGGAAAACCAGAAGGATTTGCGCTAAATAAGGGCAACTATTTTTTTCTGGATAATGAGCTTTACTGATGGTTATGAAGCTTGGTTTTTTTGACAGCAACGGGTTGCTACGGGCACAATCCAGTCTCATTAGTATTTGTTTTTATTGATATTTTATAAAAGGATCGCCGTTTGGACGCTACTACAATCAATAATATCTTACTGGTTGGGGCAATTCTGGTTGCCGCCAGTATCTTACTCAGTTCGATTTCTACGCGTGTCGGTATTCCTATTCTGGTTATTTTTCTTGCGGTAGGCATGATCGCTGGTGTCGATGGCCCCGGTGGAATTGTGTTTAATGATTACTCAACGGCTTACATGGTGAGTAACCTGGCGTTGGCGATTATTCTGCTGGATGGCGGTATGCGTACGCGTACCGCTACTTTCCGTGTGGCGCTCTGGCCTGCTTTGTCGCTTGCAACACTTGGCGTGGTGATTACATCGGGGTTAACCGGTATTGCCGCTGCCTGGTTGTTTGATTTGTCATTAATCGAGGGGTTGTTGATTGGCGCCATCGTAGGTTCAACCGATGCGGCGGTGGTGTTTAATTTGTTGAATGGCAAAGGTTTGAACGAGCGGGTTGGTTCAACGCTGGAAATTGAATCGGGCAGTAATGACCCTATGGCAGTGTTCCTCACTGTCACCCTGATTGCGATGATTGCTGCTGGTCAAACCGGGTTCAGCTGGTGGGTACTGGGGAGTTTTGCGCAACAATTTGGAATTGGTATCGCGCTTGGTTTGGGCGGTGGTTGGTTGTTGTTGCAATTGATCAATCGTTTAACCATTGCCGAGGGTTTGTACCCACTGTTGGCGGTTAGTGGTGGAATTATGCTCTTCGCTCTTTCGGGCTTTCTCGGAGGGAGCGGTATTCTGACTGTGTATGTTTGTGGACTGTTGTTGGGGAATCGCCCGATTCGCAACCGCCACGGTATTTTGCATATGTTTGATGGCTTGGCTTGGTTGAGTCAGATAGGTATGTTCCTGGTGCTGGGTTTGTTATTGACTCCCAGTGACTTGCTGCCTATTGCCGTGCCTGCATTGCTATTATCGTTATGGATGATTTTGTTTGCGCGTCCGCTCTCTGTTTTTCTCGGTCTTTTGCCTTTCCGCAGTTTCAATTTTAAAGAGCGTACGTTTATTTCCTGGGTGGGCCTGCGCGGTGCCGTGCCGGTAATTTTGGCGGTGTTCCCTCTGATGGCGGGGTTGGAAAACGCACAGCTATTTTTTAACGTGGCCTTTTTTATTGTGTTGGTTTCACTGGTGGTGCAGGGAACTACCCTGGGATGGGCGGCCAAACAAGCAGGCGTAGTAGTACCCGAAACGCCGTCACCTATATCACGGGCCGGTTTGGAGATTCACGTCACCAGCCAGTGGGAAATGTTTATTTATAAATTAGGTGCAGAAAAGTGGTGTATAGGCGCTGCATTGCGCGAATTAAAAATGCCGGGCAATACGCGCATCGCAGCATTATTTCGCGATAAGGAATTACTCCATCCCTCGGGTAGTACCACCTTGATGGCGGGTGATATTTTGTGTGTGATCGGCCATGATTATGATCTTCCTTCGTTAGGTAAATTATTCAGTGAAGCGCCCAAGCGCACGCTGGATGTCAGTTTTTTTGGCGACTTCATTATTCAGGGCGATGCCGAGTTGCGAGATTTGGCGATGCTTTATCGCCTGGATATGAAGGGCTATGAAGCCCACACCACGCTGGGTGAGTTAATTACCGAGATGGTTGGCGGCAAACCGGTAGTGGGTGATAAATCCGAATGGAGTGGCATGCTGTGGACTATCGCGGAAGTGGAAGGCAATAGCGTGCGCAAAGTGGGGGTTAAACCTATTGCGAAAAAGCCCGCGTAAATCTTTTTGGAAACCTGTTGGCCATGGTTGCGAATTACTCATCCCTCATAAAGAACAAGTTGTTAATTGATGGTAATTGGTGTTCATCTACCGATGAAAAAACCTTTGCTGTAGTTAATCCGGCTACGGGTGAATTGATTGCTCAGGTTGCTGATGCAGCTCCCGCTGATGCCGAGCGAGCCGTAGCTTCAGCAGTGCGTGCGCAAATTGGCTGGACGGAAAAAACAGCAAATGAGCGCAGCCGTTTATTGCGTTGCTGGTTTGATCTGGTCATGCAGAATCAGGAAGCTCTCGCGCAGTTGCTGACGCTTGAGCAAGGTAAACCTTTAGCAGAAGCGCGCGGTGAAATTGCCTATGGTGCAAGTTACATCGAATGGTTTGCAGAAGAAGCCAAGCGTATTTATGGCGATGTAATTCCGCCGTTAGTGAATAGCCAAAGACTTTACGTGATTAAACAACCGGTGGGAGTGGTTGCAACTATTACCCCCTGGAATTTTCCTTGTGCCATGCTTGCGCGCAAGCTGGCTCCGGCATTAGCAGCAGGTTGTGTGGTCGTTGCCAAGCCTGCGGCAGAAACCCCCTTGTCTGCATTGGCATTAGGGCAGCTTGCATTGGAGGCGGGTATTCCCGCTGGTGTAATCAACATATTACCTTCAACGCAAGCGCAGGCAATTGGAGAGGTATTCACATCCGATAGCCAAGTGCGAAAATTGTCTTTTACAGGATCAACCGCAGTGGGCAAAAAATTAATTGCCCAATGTGCACCTGATGTAAAACGCATAACCCTGGAGCTTGGAGGAAATGCGCCCTTTATTGTGTTTGAGGATGCGGATCTGGATGCGGCAGCAATGGGTGCAATGGCTTCCAGGTTTCGCAATGCGGGACAAACTTGTGTCTGCGCCAATCGCTTTTATATTCACCAATCTATCTACGATGTATTCTGTCAAAAACTCACAGCAGCTATGCAAGCACTCAAACTGGGCAATGGCTTCGCCGATGAAGTGACTATCGGGCCATTAATTTCTTCGCGCGCCAAAGAAAAGGTGCAGGGCTTTGTGGATGATGCTGTGCATCGTGGTGCGCGGATCGCTTATCAAGCGGCTGTTCAACTCCCTGCGGCTGAGTCGTTTGCACAAGGTAATTTTTTCCCACCCACCTTGTTGGTCAATGTTCCGCAAGATGCACGCCTCGCGTGCGAAGAAATTTTTGGGCCAGTGGCTGGTTTGATTCGTTTTGCCACGGAGGAGCAGGCGATCCGGTTGGCCAATACTTCGGAATATGGTTTGGCCGCCTATGTTTACACACGCGATGCGAATCGTATCAAGCGTCTATCAGAACAATTGCAAGCGGGTATGCTTGGAATTAATACCGGTGTGATCTCCAATGCAGCGGCACCTTTTGGGGGTATTAAACAATCCGGCTGGGGGCGAGAAGGTTCACACTATGGATTAGATGATTACCTTGATATCAAGTATCTTTGCGAAGCATTTTCCTGAATATTGGTTGTTTCTGTCTGAGTATTTATCTGAGTATTAATACCTGATTGGTGCCTTACAACGGGGCAAATTTTTCATTTGCGACTAAACTTTCAGTAGCAGCACAACCTGCTGGAATTTGATACGTTGATAGCAAATGAGGTATGCCATGTTATCCTGGTACGAGGGATTAAGCTTGCGTTGGAAGCTCAGGCTTCCACTGTTATTGTTAGTAATACTGGTGTTGTACATGGGAGTCCATGCGATTGGCACCAGTCGTCTTCTTGGGGGAAATGCCGAGGCAATTGCCAAAGTAAACCTGCCCGAAATTCAATTGTTAATTCAAGCCGACCGTGATTTGTATCAGGCATTGACTGCTGAGCGAGCGCTGTTACAGGTTGATTCCAGCCAGCATAGTGCGCTAATCACCGAGCAGGCCGATAATGCCAAACAGGCGCAGGATCGGGTTTATCAGTCGCTTGAACTTTCTAATACGTCTACTCCTGCCGAGCGCGAAGAATTCACACGGCGTTATAGCGCCTGGAAAGCCCTGGCGGATGATGTGATCAATAATGCACGTCTGAACGACGAAATGAGTAAGGCTGCCGCGTTGCAAAAATCTTACGGTACCGCATCTGCGGCCTTCCAGCATTTGCGTGATTATATTGATGAGTTGCAGGAGGGACGCTTGGTGTATGTGAATGAGTACACGCAAGAGATTGATCACAACTTGACAAGCAGTTCGCAACAATTACTAGCGATTGTTGTTATTGCAACGGCGGTGAGTTTGTTGGCTGCGTTTTTCCTTCCTTTATTAGTTGCTAATCAAGTGCGTGGAATCAGTGATCGCATTCAGAATATTGCCGAAGGCGATGGCGATCTCACCATTCGTGTGCCGGTGACGACGAACGATGAGCTGGGTGAATTATCTAAGCATGTGAATGTGTTTATGGAAAAGCTGCAGCGCATTATTGCCTGCGTGCTGCAAAACACCAATGAGGTTTCCAAAGCGGCTGAATCGCTACTGAGCGTATCCAGCAGTAGCCAGAAAGCTGCCGATGAACAATGCCACGCAATTACTATGGTGGTCACTGCAGTCAATGAATTGACCATGGCGATTCAGGAGGTTGCACGCAACACTAGCAGCACTGCGCAAAATACCAAGGATGCCACAGAAATTACCGAGGCTGGGCAGGAACGCATTCGCGTAGCAGTTGAGCATGTGCAGGGGCTGGCAACACGTATTCACGAAACCGCTGAATTTATGTCAAAGCTGGAGGGGGAAGCAAAAAATGTTACCTCGGTGATTGATGTGATTCGTGGTGTTGCCGAACAAACCAATTTACTGGCTTTGAATGCCGCCATTGAGGCGGCGCGCGCCGGCGAGCAAGGTAGAGGTTTTGCGGTAGTGGCTGACGAGGTGCGAACGCTCGCAAGCAGAACACAGCAGTCCACTGGCGATATTCAGGGGATGCTCGGTAAATTGCAGTCGGGAGTTCAGCACGCTGTTAATGCGATGGGTAATAGCGAAGTGCTCACGCACGACGCGGTAACGTCGGCAAGTGATGCAGGCAATTCGTTATCCAGTATTAGTTCTGCGGTAAGAGAAATCGCCGATATGACTACGCAAATTGCAACCGCTGCAGAAGAGCAAAGTTCGGTAACTTCGGAAATTGACAAAAATCTTGTACAGATTAATACGCTCGCGATGAACACAGCTGAAGGTGCTTCCAAAACGGCTATGGAAAGTCAGCGTTTGAATCAGTTGTCGATTCAATTGCGACAGCTTGTTGGGCAATTTAAAGTTTAATTGCTTTGAACAGTGATCCTTAATTATTACGAATCCGCATTCTGAACAAGCGGCTGTTGTTAAAAATCACTAAGTGCTAAATACGGTTGCCCGTGTTAAATCTGGCCGCGGGCAATGTTTTCTTAATTGCTGGGTTACTTCGGCTTCACATTTTGCGTCAGTCGTTGTTCCAGAGTTTGAGCATCCAACATTTTAGGCGTACTGATAATCTGTTGAACATTTGGGCATAAAAACTGCGCCTTACTCAATTGGATGGTGCGGCCAACTTTTCGGGCGAAGTTCAGTTGAATGCATTTATTGATTAATTTTTTAGGTTTGAGAAGTTTGGTAACTCATCCTGCGTAATCATATTCGTGTGATTGTAAACCTTGGTTTTGTGCGCGTTGGTGTTGTAATACTCGCCACTCCAGAAATTGTCTTTATGGGTTGTTGACTCCAATGTGGCTTCATTAAAGTTGCCATCATTCCAAGTCATAAACCATAACCACCAAGCACCATCATTTGCTATTTTATCCGGGTCTGGAATATAACTGTTTTCACTCAGGGCAATTAACTTGGCTTCGGCAGAATATTTGCTGGCTTGGGTGTAAGTGCTCAGTTGTGATTTGTAGGTTTTATTATCGCTACCGTCATAAATGTCGTGACTTGTTACATCGACTACATCATCACCTGGAAACCATGCGGCACTTTGACCATTCCAAACCCACAACAAATTATGCAAACCATGGTAATTCACAAGGCGGTCATAAATGTGCCTCCACAATAAAATTTGTGCAAAAGCTTGTGGTGCGCCGTCGGTTCGAGTACGTCCCCACCAGAACCAGCCGTCGCCATTATTGCCTGATGCTTCGTGTAGCGGACGCCACAAAACTGTAACGCCTGCGTCATTTAATTTTTTCAACTCTGTTGCGATTAAATCTATCCCGGTATTAATTTGTGTGTAGGCAGTGCTATTAGAATCCAGTGCACCATCCTTAACGGGAATTTGAAAAGCGGTGTCCTTGGTATAAAACTGCGCATTGTTGACGTCACTCGTATTTAATTTAGATGGGTCGCGCCAGTGCCAGGAGAAGGTTACCAGGCCGCCTTTATTGGCATAAGCGATGGCCTCGTCCGTTTGCTTAACTCCCTCAACCCAACTTGCCGTCATGCCGTAGTTCATAAAGTCATAACCCATTAGGGCAGGGTATTTACCAGTGTCTCTATGGACGCGCTCGGCCATGTCTATACCATCTTTCCAGGTTAAATCTTGCTGCCCGGTAAGGGTCGATTTGCCCTGAATACTGCGCAGATAGGTATAAATTGCGCGGGTTTTAGTGGTTGCATTAGCATCAACTGGTGCGACTCGGCCAGCGATTGTAGGCAAGCCTGTGCGGTTCGCTGGGCAAAAACTGGTGGCTATGCAATAGCTGCCATTTTCAAAAGCCCAACCAGTCTGATTTTGGCTGCACACAGGCCATGATTTTCCATCAACGTGACAGCTTTGGGCGATGGCAGCACTTGAGCTGCTAACTGATGTTGAGGTGCTGGATGAGGTGCTGGAAATTAAGGGACTGCTGCTAGAAGTTGTTTTGCTGCTTACTGCCGCCGGTGTTGAATTGTTATTTCCGCCTCCACCTCCACCGCAGGCTGAAAAGGTCAAACTAATACCTATGACAAGGGGGATTGCCAGTAATCTTGAATGCTTCATTGGGGCTCCAGGCTTTTTATGCTTATCGATGAGTGGCCGGCGTCATTATGAATTCGTGTAACCGGTTACTGCCGGAGTATATAGATGTAACCGTTTTCAAGGAAGTGTGTCGCAAGAATAATCCTAGGGGCGCTGCTTTCTGGCGGTGATTGTTATATTCACCATGGGTAGTGATTTGGCCTGAGAGTGCATCTCATGTAGAATGCGCGCCTCGATTTTCCTGCCTGTTTCAGGCTAAAACCCAATTAGATTGCATGCCATCATGGAAATTGCTGGACCTGGGTGAACCCTCTGTTTGGGATAACCCCGAGCGTGCTCAGGCGTTGGGGCGCGAGCGCTCTTCGCTGGAGATGGTCGTAAAAACTATCGATGACCTGGACAGCGGCGTTCGTGATTCACGTGAATTGCTGGATATGGCCGTCGAAGAAGATGACGAGTCGATGGTTGCAGATGTTCAGGCTGAATTAGAGCGTCTTGATAAGCAGTTGGGTGTATTGGAATTTCGCCGTATGTTCTCGGGCGAGACTGACCCGAATAATGCTTACTTGGATATTCAATCCGGTTCTGGTGGCACTGAGGCGCAGGATTGGGCTGAAATCGTCCTGCGTATGTATTTGCGCTGGGGTGAGGCCAAAGGTTTTAAGGTCACGCTCGAAGAGGTTTCAGCGGGTGATGTTGCTGGCATCAAGAGCGCCACTATCTATTTTGAAGGCGAGTACGCATTTGGGTGGTTGCGCACTGAAACGGGCGTGCATCGGTTAGTGCGTAAATCGCCTTTCGACTCCGGTAATCGTCGGCACACTTCGTTCTGTTCTGTGTTCGTTTCGCCGGAAATTGATGACAATATTGAAATTGAAATTAATCCAGCTGATTTGCGTATTGATACTTATCGCGCGAGTGGTGCTGGTGGTCAGCACATTAACAAAACCGACTCTGCTGTACGTATTACCCACATTCCCACCAACATTGTTGTGCAATGCCAGAACGAGCGTTCACAACATGCTAACCGCGATAAAGCCTACAAAATGCTGCGTGCAAAAATGTACGAGCAAGAAATGCAAAAGCGCAACGCTGAAAAGCAGGCCATGGAAGATAACAAGTCAGACATAGGCTGGGGCAGTCAAATTCGCTCCTATGTATTGGATGATTCGCGTATTAAAGATTTACGTACCGGTGTGCAAACGTCCAATACCCAGGCGGTTTTGGACGGCGACCTGGATCAATTTATTGTAGAGAGTTTGAAGGCTGGTCTGTAATTTTTTTGATCCGGCGATTTTTTTAATCTATTTTCCTAATGACATCAGTGAAGACTATGAGTAACGACAACCAAACAGTACAAGCGCAGGACGAAAATAAACTCATCGCTGAACGCCGCCAAAAACTGGCCGCTATTCGCGAGAAGGGTAATGCATTCCCCAATGACTTTCGTCGCAATGACAAGAGTGTGGATTTGCAGGCGCAGTTTGGTGAAAAATCCAAAGAGGAATTGGAAGCGCTGAATCACGTTGTTAGTGTTGCAGGTCGTGTAATGGCCAAGCGCGGCCCCTTCATGGTGCTGCAAGATGGTGAAGGCTCAATCCAGTTGTACGCGGATAAAGCGGCCCAGGAGGTTATCAAGGACAAGTGGGGCGTGTGGGACATGGGTGACATCGTAGGTGTGAAAGGCGCGCTGCACAAATCCGGAAAAGGTGATTTGTATGTAAACCTTGGAGATTTCCAACTGCTCACCAAATCTTTGCGTCCCCTGCCAGATAAATACCACGGTTTAGCGGATCAGGAGATTCGCTATCGTCAACGCTATGTGGATTTGATGGTAAACCCTGAGGTGCGCGATACCTTTCGTTTGCGTTCCAAGTGTATTAGTTTTATCCGTAACTACATGAGTGGTCGTGGTTTTATGGAAGTGGAAACCCCAATGCTGCATGTAATTCCTGGTGGTGCTTCAGCGCGTCCATTTGTGACTCACCACAATGCGCTGGATATGGAGATGTTTTTACGTATCGCTCCAGAGTTGTATTTGAAGCGTTTGGTTGTTGGTGGTTTTGAGCGCGTGTTTGAAATTAATCGCAACTTCCGCAACGAAGGTGTGTCGACTCGTCACAATCCTGAATTCACTATGATGGAGTTTTATCAGGCTTACGCTGATTACAAAGATTTGATGGATTTGACTGAGGATTTGCTGCGCAAACTGTGTGTCGAAGTGACTGGCGGTACCACGCTGAAGTATCAAAGCAGCGAATACGATTTTGGTAAGCCATTTGCGCGCCTATCCGTATTTGATTCGGTGTTACAATACAATCCCGGTGTAACTGCGGAGCAGTTGAGTACACTTGAAGGTGCTACCAAAATTGCAGAATCCCTTGGTTTGAAAGTAAAGCCAGGTACACCATTGGGTAAATTGCAAACTGAAATTTTTGAAGAAACTGTTGAGCACAAACTCGATCAGCCAACCTTTATTACTGAATACCCAACTGAGGTGTCGCCACTGGCGCGCCGTAGTGATAGCAACCCTGCGGTGACAGATCGTTTCGAGTTCTTTATTGGTGGGCGCGAATTGGCCAACGGCTTCTCAGAGTTAAACGATGCAGAAGATCAGGCTGAGCGTTTCCTCGAGCAAGTAAAAGCGAAAGATGCTGGTGATGATGAGGCCATGTATTACGATGCTGACTTTGTGCGTGCATTGGAATACGGCTTGCCACCAACAGCGGGTGAGGGGATTGGTATCGACCGTTTAATTATGTTGTTTGCCAATGCACCTTCCATCCGCGATGTGTTGTTGTTCCCGCACATGCGTCCGGAATAATTCTATTTAATGATAGCTTGAGTCTTGTGGGTTATCGCTGCTATTAGAAAGCGAATATTTTTAGGGTATTCGCTTTTATTTTTCTGTCTAAAAAGTGCTACAGGGCTGCCAAGCTGGTTTTATCTTTTCATTTCATTATCGGTCATGTGTTGCAGTATCTGTCTTATTCACTCTGCATGTAGGTTCTGTGATGTGTTAAAGGATATCCTGATTCCATAAATTGTTTGAAAATAAAAAGGCCGCAAATATATATGCGGCCTTTTTTATTCTGTTTGCAAGCAATTGGTTTTAGGTAATTACTTTTTAGGGTAGTCGCGTTTTGGGCTACCAGTATATTGCTGGCGAGGGCGGCCAATTTTGTAAGCGCTGCTCACCATTTCATTCCAGTGAGAGTACCAGCCTACTGCGCGACCCAAAGCAAAGATCACTGTGAACATTTCGGTTGGAATACCAATAGCTTTCATGATGATGCCTGAATAGAAATCTACGTTAGGGTAGAGTTTCTTGGAAATGAAATACGGATCTTCCAGCGCGATTTGCTCAAGGCGTTTTGCAATCGCAAGCAATGGTTCGTTCTCCAAACCTAATTCAGACAATACTTCATCACAGGTTTGTTTCATTACTTTGGCGCGAGGATCAAAATTCTTGTATACGCGGTGACCGAAGCCCATCAGGCGGAAGCCGGACGTCTTATCTTTAGCGCGCGCAACACAGGCCTCAATATTCTCCACTGTGCCAATCTCTTCCAGCATTTCCAATACAGCTTCGTTAGCGCCACCGTGAGCTGGGCCCCACAGGGTGGAAATGCCGGCCGCGATGGCGGCAAAAGGATTGGTGCCTGATGAACCGGACAGGCGAACAGTGGAGGTTGACGCGTTTTGTTCGTGGTCAGCGTGCAGAATAAAAATTCTGTCCATAGCCTTGGCGATGGTTTTGCTTACACTTGATGGTTTGCCAGCAGTACCGAAGGTCATATTCAGGAAGTTTTCGGCATAATCCAGGTTGCTGTCAGTGGCTACAAATTCCTCACCTTTGCGGTGTTTGTACACCATTGCAGACAAGGTGGCGATTTGACCAATCAGGCGGTAGGCAGTTACTTTGCGGCTCTCGGCATTGGTAATGTCGATTTCATCGTTATAAACCGCTGCCAAGGCAGCTACAGCGCTGCACAGGATCGCCATTGGGTGGGATTCGCGCTTGAAGCTTTTGATGATGTTGGCAACAGAAGGGTCTACAACAGAGTGTCTTTTAACTTCGGCAGTGAATTCGTCTTTTTGCGCCGGGGTTGGTAATTCGCCATTCAGAAGGAGGTAGCAGGTTTCGATGTAATCAGAGGAGACAGCCAGTTGTTCGATCGGGTAGCCGCGGTGGAGTAACACACCTTCATCGCCATCAATAAATGTAATTTTGGATTCGCATGAGGCGGTGGACATAAAGCCCGGGTCAAACGTGAAAAAGCCATTCTTGGTAATACTGGTAACGTCGATAACATCAGGGCCGATAGTGCTT
>JAGKXA010000105.1 GCA_021151615.1 Cellvibrionaceae bacterium
CATGGTTAAATCCAATTGTGTAAGGCGCGCACTATGTTGAATAATAAAAAGCCCATCGTTTATTTGATGGGTTTTTTATTTTTTGCATTTTCATTGGTTGTTCACGCACAAACAGCATCGCCGGAAAATACTCCGTCAGCTTCACAAGCTATTCCCCAAAAAATTGCGTCGCTGAATATTTGTATCGATCAATTATTATGGGAGCTGGTGCCCCATGAAAAATTGGTGTCCATCAGCTATCTCACTGCCAATCCAATTTGGTCGCCCATTGCAGAGCAAGTAAAAGGTATGCCGTTAAATCATGGTCTCGCCGAAGAAATTGTTCCGCTAAAACCGGATGTAATTTTTGCCGGTGAGTTTGATCAGCGCAGCCCAATCGAATTACTGCAAAAACTCGGTAAGCGAGTGGAACGTTTGCCACTGCCGCGCACATTACAAGATATTAACGACCATATTTTACAATTGGCCGATATGGTAGGCGAGCGCGCAAAAGCCGAGCAGATGGTAAAAACCATTAGTGCGCAAATTGCTGAGCTACAAGCCGCGAAGCAGGGCAAAACACCGCTGACCGCATTTTGGTATTCTGCAAATGGAGTGGTGATTGGCGATGGCACGCTCGAGCATGAATTTATGCAGCTGGCAGGCTTGCGCAACCTGGCGGCCGAGCGCGGTATGTTTGGTTTCAACCAGTTGGATTTGGAATTGCTGCTCAGTGCCAAACCGCAAATTTTAATTGTGGAGCAGGGCAGTGACGATGCCTATTCACTTGCGCGTGAATATCTTTCCCATCCGGCCTTGCAGCATGCAGATTTTAAAGTGGTGACTTTGCCAGCGGGTTTGTCTGGTTGTGCGGCGACAGTTATTGGTGATGTCGCAACACAACTTAAAAATTCGTTGGCAGAATAAATTATTCGCTACAGTTCATCAGCGACATTAACCAGAATACAGGTAGGAACCTTTGCAAACCCGAATCTCATTTCCTGTGTTAACCGGCCTGTTAGTGTTTGCTATTGCACTTGCGGCGGTTATCGCACTTAACACTGGCCTGGCCGATATTGATGTTATGCGCGGCCTGCAGGATTTTTTTAACGGCGAACAAAGTCTCGCCGCCAATGTGGTGGGGCAAATTCGTTTGCCGCGTTTGCTCCTCGCCATTGTCATAGGTGCAACACTGGGTATGAGCGGCGCGGCCATGCAGGGGTTATTGCGTAACCCGCTGGCGGACCCTGGTGTATTGGGGGTGAGTAGCGGTGCCGCCTTTGGTGCAATTTGCACCTTGTATTTTGGTGTTGCTGCCAGCGCCTGGTATTGGCTTCCGGGTGCGGCAATTGCTGGCGCACTGTTTACGTTATTTATGGTGTACCTGCTCGCCGGTTTACACAGCAGTATGCTCGCATTAATTTTGGCGGGTACGGCAATGAGTGCAATTATGGTTTCATTAATTGCTGTCGCTTTGAATTTTGCCCCCAGTTTGTATGCGATGCAGGAAATTGTGTTTTGGATGCTGGGTTCTTTAGCGAATCGCCACTTCGATCACGTCAGCATTGCATTGCCGCTTGCATTCATTAGTTGGGTCATGATGCTAAGCCGCAGTCGTTTTCTCGATGCACTGAGTTTGGGGGAAGACAGTGCGCGCTCGCTCGGGTTTAACAATCAACGCGAACGCTGGATTTTATTATTAGGCATTTCCATCGGTGTCGGCGCTTGTGTAGCGGTCAGCGGCGCAATTGGTTTTATCGGCTTGGTAATTCCACATTTGCTGCGCCCCTTTGTGGGATATCGCCCGGGGCGGTTAATGTTTGCCAGCGCCTTGGGCGGCGCTTTGTTATTGGTGTTGGCCGATATCCTTGTGCGTCAGTTTGATAGCGCGCGCGAATTGAAATTGGGTGTTGTTACCTCATTGGTCGGCGCGCCGTTTTTTCTGTTATTAATTTTAAAAACCCGTTCACGGTGGGCGTGATAATGACCACAACCTTAAAAGCGCACACTATTTCGGTTGTGCGTGACAACACAACTATTATCGATAATGTTGATGTGCAATTAGCGCCCGGTGAATTTGTAGGCTTGATTGGCCCCAATGGCGCGGGTAAAAGTTCATTGCTGCGTGTACTGGCAGGCCTGAGTGATGCCAACGCCGGACAGGTTCGTATTAGCAACAATGAACACACGGATATTGCCTTGCAACAATTGCCAGATCGCGTACGCGCGCAATTGCTCGCCTATTTGCCGCAGCAGGAAACTCCGGCCTGGCCGTTGCAAGTGGAGCACTTGGTAGGGCTCGGACGCGCGCCCTGGCATAAACCCATGAGCGGCAAATCTGCGCGGGATGCCCAGGCAATTGAACGCGCGTTACAAATTACCGAGTTAACTCCATTGCGCCACCGGATAGTGACTACACTTTCCGGTGGCGAATTACAGCGGTCGCTGCTCGCGCGCGTATTTGCCGGTGAGCCGGAAATTATTCTGGCCGACGAACCCATTGCAGCACTGGATCCTTATCATCAGTTACATATGATGGAATTATTAGCCGAGCATGCACAGCAGGGCGGATCAGTGTTTGCCGCGCTGCACGACTTAAGCCTGGCCGCGCGTTTTTGTTCGCGGCTGGTATTAATCCATCACGGCAAAGTGATTGCTGATGGACAACCTATTCAGGTGCTCACCACCGAAAATTTGCAGCAAGTCTATGGTATCAGCGCTTATGTCGATTGCCGCGATGATGGTGTGGTCATAATCCCGCGCAAGCGGGTGCTCTAAAAAATGTCCCGCGCAAGCGGGTGATTTAAATTTTGTAGCTGAATTATCGCAGGCAGGCTGCGCGGTGTTATCACCGATACACGCCGTAAATCCATCCCTGGAGGCTCATCGTCGACATCCCTGTCTCCGATGGTCTCGATGACAACACCGCACAGCCTTGATGCAATGTGCCATTAGCAGGATGAAAAATATGAAAGCCGGATTATTCAAAACAATCGTCAATCTCTGGCCGCCACTGTTTTTTTCCGGCATTAAAGTTACCTATCTCGCGCCGGATTACAGAGAGACCCGCGTAACCCTGAAGTTGCGTTGGTACAACCGCAATTATGTGCGCACCCAGTACGGCGGCAGTTTGATGTCCATGACGGATCCCTGGTACATGTTGATGATCATGACCAATCTGGGGCGCGATTATTTTGTGTGGGATAAACACGCTGAAATAGATTACATCGCCCCTGGTAAAACCCACGTTCACGCGCAATTTAAAATTACCGATGAAATCCTTGCCGATATTCGTGCAAAAACAGTGAATGGTGAGAAGTATGTGCCGGAGTTTATCGTTGAAATAAAAGATGATAACGGCCATTTGGTGGCGCGGGTTAAACGCCGTGTGTACATCAAGTTAAAACCGCGTGCCCGCAATAATGAGGATCCGCAAACCAGCGAGCCGGATCTTGATGATGTCAATAAAAATTAGTGAGAGAAATTCCATCACCATGATAAATGTTGCCCTTTGCTCCTACGGTATGTCCGGCAAGGTATTCCATGCTCCGTTGATTAGCGCTGAACCACGCTTGAAATTGCACAGTATTTTGCAGCGCAATGAACCCACTGCATTGGTGGATTACCCGCAAGCAAAAATTGTTAAATCGTTTGATGAATTAATTAACAACCCGGAAATTCAACTGGTTATTGTCAATACCCCCAACGAACATCATTACCCCATGACCAAAGCGGCATTGTTGGCCGGTAAACATGTGGTGGTTGAAAAACCTTTTACGTTGAGTTTGACGGAAGGTAATGAATTAATTGCACTGGCGCAGCAAAACAATCTGATTCTTTCGGTATTTCAAAATAAACGTCTGGAAAGCGATCATCTGGATGCACAGCAAATTATCCAATCCGGTGAGTTGGGGCGCATTGTGGAAGTGGAATGGCATTACGATCGCTATCGTACCAACATCACCCACAAAAAATGGAAAGAAGATAAGTTGCCAGGGTCTGGCACCTGGTTTGATTTGGGCATTCACATGGTGGATTCCATGTTGTGCTTATTCGGTAAACCACTCGCCGTGTATGCGGATATGCGCAGCCTACGCCGTGCAGAAGGTTCAACGGATTATTTCAATACGATTTTTCACTACGCCGATATGCGGGTAATTTTGCGCTCCAGCACCTATGTGAGTGAGAAAGGTGCCACAGTGGCAATTCATGGCGATAAAGGCTCTTTCCTGAAGTTCGGACAAGATGTGCAGGAAGGCCAAATGATGCGTGGCATCATTCCCGGCATGCCCGGTTGGGCGCAACCGGGGGAAGATAATTACGGTGTGCTACACACCCACAATAATGGGGCGGCGCAGCGAAAAATTATTGCTGGCGAGCGCGGCTACTACGAACACTATTATCAAAATATTGTCGATGCTATTACTGGCAAAGCTCCGTTGGCCTTTTTGCCGCAGCAATCACTACTGGGTGTGGAGTTGTTATTAGCGGCGGAAGAAAGTGCAAAGCAACAAGCCTTGATTCACTTATAATTCAGAATGCACCGGCTCAATAACCCAATAAACACTTATTTATCTGGAGTAAAGGTAATGAAAAAAATTATCGCATTATTGTCAGTGCTTATGTTCTGCTCATCCGCTTTCGCGGGCCGTGTTCCGGAATCCATAAAAAATGTTGAGTCGCTTGGCAAAGGCTATGTGAAACTGAATATCCTCAAGGAGTCACCGGATGCAGATTATGACTATCAGGTAGTGAGCGCGGCAGATATTAAACGTTTGGTTGGCGCTTCTGATAAGAAATCCTGCTATGTATTTTATTTTACCGGCATGGAGTTACTGAAAATCCAGGTGACCCATCAGGGGTGTACGGATATTGTTAAAGAACTGATGGCTGCGCAGAGCTGAAGCCGCATTATCGTGCGGCCTGATTTATGGGGGCTGGGAATCGGCGCGCGCATTTTACAATCATTGGAAGTGGTCTTTCCTGACACCCAAATATAAACCCGCACTTTATTTCCCTGTGTCCCTCGCAAAGCGGGACGCGCCTTCCCAAAGTCGAACCTGAAAACCAAAACTCGTACTCGCCTTTCATTTTCCACAGTTTTAGGATTTTTTTTGCCTGCTATAAACCGCATTTCCGGTTTGTTGGTGGCAGGAAAAGCTATTCAACTAACAAGAGCTGTGTGCGTGGCGCATCGCTCATTTAAGGAGAAAGTGAAAATAATTCATAAGCGTTCAACGATTTCCAGGGTTAGAGGTTTTGGTTTTTCTGCTGTTGTTGCTGCGGCTGCGTTATTAAGCGCAGTTGAAACAAGCGCACATGGCTATGTGTCATCGCCCAAAGCGCGGGTGATTATGTGCAAGGAAAATAATATTGAAAACCCTACTCATCCCGCATGTATCGCTGCAAAAGCGGCGGGTAATGTGGGGTTTTATGCGCCGCAAAGTATCGCTATTGGCGGTGTGCGTGATAACCATCAAGCCGTTATTCCCGATGGCAAATTGTGCAGTGCCGGTTTGGGCGATTATGCTGGTCTGGACCTGGCGCGTAATGATTGGCCTGCAACCCAGGTGCAGGCAGGTTTCCGCGAATTTGCGTGGACCAACACGGCGCAGCACCGCAGCATGTATTTCCGCTACTACATTACCAAGCAGGGCTATAACCCCAGCCAGCCATTGAAGTGGTCGGATCTGGAACAGATTCATCAATCGTCGCCCACCGGGCAAGAAGCCGTATCGCGCCATCAGGTAAATTTGCCGCCGCGTACCGGCCGACATGTGGTTTACAGCATTTGGCAGCGGGATTACGCCGATGCACCCGAAGGGTTTTATCAATGCATCGATGTGGTCTATGGCAATGAACCACCCAACAGTTCAGTGGCAGCTACCAGTTCGCGCTCTTCCTCAACGGCTTCAGTGGCCAGTAGTACCGGTAGCGATACCTGCGCCGCGTTGCCAACCTGGGATGCAGCTACTGTGTACAACAAACCGCAACAGGTGAAATACAACAATAAACGCTATCAAGCGAACTATTGGACCCAGGGCAATAACCCCGAGCTGACCTCCGGGCAATACAACTATTGGTTGGATTTGGGTGACTGTAACGGTTCTGGCGGTGGTTCATCGACAGCAGTGAGTTCTTCGCGCAGTTCTGCAGCGGTAATCAGTTCGCGCTCCAGTTCATCGGTGAGTACGGGCAGTTGTACATCGCCGGCGTATGTTAATGGTTCAACCTATGCGACCGGGGCCTTGGTGCGCAATATTGGTAATGAATACCGCTGCACAGTGGGTGGATGGTGTACGGTAGGCGGGCCTTATGAGCCAGGTGTAGGCTGGGCCTGGACAAACGCATGGTCACTGGTTCGCAGCTGCCAGTAAAAGCCCGCCGCTGCCGATAGTAGTGATAGGCAAAAATAGTTAAAAAGAAAATTATTAATAAAATAAAACGGCAGTTTCGGCTGCCGTTTTTAATGGATAATTTTCGTGGTGGAAAATTCAGGTCAATCCAGTCACAGATTGGTTATCAGCACTTTGTAAAACCTAACCGCTAGGCTACCCTTACCGCTACAAAAATAAGATTCAAAAAAATCTCTCCAGTTGTTATCAGCCTTTGGAATTTCCCTCTCGTATCCGTGTTAGTTGTCCGGAGTTTTCCCGGGGGATCATTTACATCACTGCAAAAAATACCTGCCTGCTTTTTTTTGCCCGGCTGGTGTTGGCTGCTTATTGTTTTTGTTGCTCGTGGAGGAACGAAGAATGAAATTGATATCGATTTTGGAACAAGCATCTGACTTTTTAAAGCGATTGTCTTTAAAGCAATTGCCCTTAAAGAAATTGTCTTTAAAACGACTGGTGCCAAGTACAATGGCCTTTATTGTTGTCGCCCAAACTGGAACTGCCTATGCGGCAAAATGTGAATACATAGTTGCCAATGATTGGGGCAGCGGTTTTACCGCAACTGTTCGCATTACCAATAACGGTAGCAGCGCGATTTCCGGTTGGAATATTGGCTGGACTTATAGTGATGGCTCGCGCGTTACCAGCAGCTGGAACACAACCCTGGCGGGCTCCAATCCCTACACTGCAACACCACTGAACTGGAATAGTAATATTGCTGTTAATGCGAGTGTTGAATTCGGGATCCAGGGAACCAATGGTGCGGGCAGGGCACAGGTGCCCGCTATTACGGGCGCTGTGTGCAGTTCAGTGGTTACCTCTAGTACTCCTTCTACGGTTGCGAGTTCCAGTGCACCGCGCACTAGCTCATCCGCTGTGCCAAGCTCGGCGCCACGTGCATCTTCTAGTAGTGTGCCTTCGTCTGTTGGGCGATCGTCTTCTTCCTCTTCAATATCAGTCGCCGGCCAAGCGTGTAATTGGTACGGCACTATCACCTCCTTGTGCGCAAACACCGCGAGCGGTTGGGGTTATGAGAACGGTAAAAGCTGTGTGAGCCGCACCACTTGCGCCGCACAACCGGCGCCTTACGGTATTGTGAATACTGGCGCTTCATCAACTGCAGTCACTAGCAGCCGCAGCTCTTCAAGTGTTGCGGCAATCAGTCGCAGCTCATCCAGTGTAATCACTGTGTCATCTTCCCGCTCGTCATCATCACGTTCAGTGTTGAACAGCTCTTCGGCAAGTAGCATTACCCTCGGCGCAAATTGCAATGGTTACGCAACTCGCTATTGGGATTGTTGTAAAGCGCATTGCAGTTGGACAGCCAACGTTCCTTCGGTGGTTAATGCACTGCCTGCCTGTGGCAGCAACAATTCCCGCTTATCGGATGTCAATGCAGCCAGTGCATGTGGTAATGGTGGTGGCAGTGCGCATATGTGCTGGGGCATGACGCCCTTTTCAGTGAGCGATAAATTGGCCTATGGCTACGCGGCCACTTCCAGTGGCGATGTTTGTGGCCGGTGTTATCAATTGGAATTTACCGGCCAGTCCCACAATTCTCCAGGCGATCCGGGTTCAGCAGCGTTGGCTGGCAAAGTGATGATCGTGCAAGCCACTAACATTGGTTACGACGTTAGCGGTGGCCAGTTCGATATTCTGGTTCCCGGCGGCGGTGTAGGAGCATTTAACGCTTGTTCAACGCAGTGGGGCGTTTCCAATTCGGAATTGGGTGCGCAGTACGGCGGTTTCCTGGCTGCCTGTAAACAGGAGTTGGGTTACAACGCTAGTCTCTCGCAATACAAAACCTGTTTAACCAATCGTTGCAATAGTGTGTTTGGCTCGCGCGGTTTAACCGAGTTGCAACAAGCCTGTACCTGGTACGCAAATTGGTTTGAGGCGGCCGATAATCCGGCGTTGAAATACAAAGAGGTCGCATGTCCTGCTGAATTGACTGCACGCTCAGGTATGAATCGCGGGCCGTTAAACGATATTAAAACCAGTTGTAATTAGCTCGTGTGCAAAACACTGCGTGTTATCACGCCGTGTTTTGCTAATACCCAGGTGCAATTAATTTCGACAAAGCTATCGTTGTAATCCACGTTGTCCTGACAGAACCTGGCATAGGTTTTGTGCAATATGGAAAACAGGTACGACTTTACGTTCACTCAACTAGCTAAGGAAAAAATAATGTTAACTAAGAAACCCGGACATATATTTTCATCACAAAACATTGAGTCTATTGCCCCTAGTCAACGACTGCATTTGATATTACTGGGTGTCGAAAACATCGCCAAATCCTGTACATTTTATGAAACACTGGGTTGGCAAAAATCGCCGACAGGGCATGACGAGTTTGTGAAGTTTGATTTGGGCGGTTATGCCCTATGCTTGATTTCGCGCGTCGGATTGGCTGCCGATACATTGTTGGAGACATCTACAGCTACAAGTTTTAATGGTGTGGCGTTTGTGTATTTGGCAAAAACGCCGGAAGACGTACCTGCTATCCTCGCTAAAGCGGTAGAAGCGGGGGGATCGCTGGTGAAGCCGGCTACGCGTACGCCCTGGGGTATTGCCGGTTATTTTAAAGATCCTGACGGTCATTTGTTTGAAGTTGACTATGAAGAGGTATGGGTATTTGATGAACAAGAGCGATTGGTGGTTGATGAGTTACATGAGCGTACGTGCTAACTGATTTTTTGCAGGAGGGATTTTTGATGGATCGGAGTTCTGAGCCTCAAGAATTGCGCGCTGATGTAAAGCAGCGCCTGATCAATGCGCCGGTTGCACAAGTCTTCGCTGCTTTTCGCGATGCTACCAGCCTGGCGCAGTGGTGGGGCCCGGCTGGTTTTACCAATACTTTTCACGAATTTGACTTTCGCGCCGGTGGCCGTTGGCTGCATACCATGCACGGCCCCGCAGGGGCGGATTACGACAATGAAAGTCGCTTTCTGGAAGTAAGCGAAAATAAACGCATTGTGATTGAGCATCTGTCTGGCCATCACTTTATATTAACGCTGGAGTTTGAGGTGCGCGGAGAAACAACACTGGTTCATTGGCGACAGCTTTTCGACACCATTGAACACTATGAAAAAATTCGCGAGTTTGTATCGCCTGCGAATGAACAGAATCTGGAAAAATATAACACCGCCGTGTTGGCGCGGCAGTAAACCTGACAGCTGCGCGATGTGGAGTTTGCGAAATTTCAGTTGCCAGATGCAGTGGGGGACTGAAATTTTTTAATCAGTGCTTTGCGCCAGAAATGCAACGGAAAAAGTAGGCAGAGCGCAATGGCTGTATACCAGTGAATATCACCTATGCTGAATGGTTCCAGCAGGTCTTGTGGGTAGTAAAGCAGCAGGCCACTGGCAACCAACGCACACCACAAACTCAAATGCACATAGCCATCCCAATGGTGCTTTTTTTTATGCAATTTTTTCTGCACGTGATCTGCAAATAAATAGCCAAACATAAACACCCCGAGCATAGCGCTCAGGCCGTGCAATTCGCGGAAGAGACCATTCAAGGGGTGAGGGAAATCATCGGCACTCGCCGGAGCCAGCAAATAGAGCGCTATACCGGTCACTGCGGTTGCGAGCAGGATAAGCCATAAACTGATGCGTGATTTCTTCATGGTAGTTTTAATTGGGGGAGTCTTTAGCGGGCGCTATTCTGACAGCTGTTGCGCGGAAAATGTAGCCATGTTGGTGTGACTATCGCCGGGAAGTGGAACCCAGCGGCCGCCTAATTGGCGAATATATTCCCTGCGTATTGCCGGCGGTGTGTTGGCTGCAACTTTGGTCAAGGCGTCCGCGCGCCAGGCGCTGTGAGCGATTACGATCCAGGTCGCTGGCTTTATCACGTTTCCCTCGGTGGTTAATAAAATGCCCGGTGTTTCCTCTGTGTATGTACTGGTGGAGGTTGCTATAGCCGCGTTTTGTAACCCGCCCATAGCGTGATCAAAGCCAAGATGATCGCGAACGATAATCGGCAAAATTGCAGATCCATATACGCGAATATCTCCGCCGGCATTCACCCAGGCCGAGGCAACGCCCAACAGCTGCAGTGTTTTGATGGCGCTATCTACGGCAAAGCCTTTGGCGATTCCATCGAGCGTGATCCATACCGGGCGCTGCAAGCGCGCGCATTTGCCACTTAATTCCAAATCCTGCCAGTCGCCGGAAGCCAGTGTTGGATGGTTGGTTTTTAGTGGTGGCAGCGCGCCTTTATCCGCCACCTGTTTGCCGAGTGTGCAGTTAAATTTTCCAGCGCTTATTCGCGTGAGCGCGCGCGCTAGTTTTAAACATTGAAGGCTGGATTTGGTCAGTGGGTGCCATTCATAAGGCGTACTATTCAAACGCGATAGTTCACTTGCGGGGTCATGAAAACTGAGCTGCTGTTGGATTTTTTCGATGCAAGAAAAAGCCGCACTGATGGCGGCTTCGGTTTGTGTCGCACCTAACGACCCTGGTTCGGCAATGGCAATTTCTACAAATGTGCCGAGCAGTGGGCGCAAGCGTTTCAACATAGTAATTATTGGCTAAGCGCGATGTTGTGAATGGCGAGCAGGCGTTTTACCCCGTCAGTGACGTTGCGGCAGGACAATGTGGCACCGCTGATATTGGGAATATCTTTATTGAGTTTGAATTGATCGTTCAGGGTTTTGCCCTGGAAGTGCGTGCGCCATTCGGGTTTGCGAATTTGTCCGCCGTGAGTTTCGCGATAGCTCAGTATTTCTATTCCCAGTACTTTTCCTTCTGGAGAAATTGCCGCCGCATAAGTAATAAATTCGTGCTTGCCGATAACTTCATCTACTAAAAAATAACCCAGCAATTTTCCATCTTGCTCCGCGCGCCAATTTTGTTGTACCTGGGTGCGCTGGCGCACACCGGCGATTTTTTTAATCTGATCGCGTTGGTCGTCAGTGAGATTTATCGCTGATTCCAGAAATACTTTGGCCTCCGGGAATAACACCTGTTGCGCTTGGGCAACCGTTAAATAGTCTTCGGCGTGGGCATGACTAACTATCGCTGCAGGAGCGATTACCGCGAACGGCAGGGCGATAAAACCGGGGATATTGCGCATGGAAGCTTCTCTCAATCGAGCCCGGAGCATACCGGGCGTTGATTATTACAACCAGATTGGATGGATTAGAAATTCAAACCAATTTTCAAGCGAACTTCTTGCTCGGTTTTTTCAATTAAATGCAAACCGTCTTTTTGTCCTTCAAAAGTTTCGCCACCGCCGCGCACTTGATCAAAGTAGGTCAGAGTGAACCAGTAGTCCTGACCGCCGTAGTGCAGGCTTGGGCCGGCAAATACAGAATTGCGCTCCATTGCCACTTCGGTTTCGTATTCCGTCTCGTACAGGGTTTCCACACCGATAAACCAATTGGGAACAAAGCGGTAGCTGAGTGCAGTGCCTGCCCAGAATTCGATCTCTACTTCCATTTCGGTCGGCCACTCGTAATCTTCAGGCAGATTGTCGATAGGCTTGCGGGTGGCGCGGGTACCTTCAGTACCAAAGTTGGCGGCCCAAATCAGTTGGCCTTCCATAAAATATTTTTGCAGCTGCAGTTCGAGATCGAGACTGAAGGTGTCTTTGTCGCGGCCTGAGTGTGGGTCGAGTACCAGGTAGTCCACGCCGAAGCTCATCGACAAACCGAAATCATCCAACGCCGGGCTCAGGAAATTGTATTTACCGGAAACTTCGCCGCCCTGAAATTTTAATCCGTACTTTTCATCGCCGGGCATATAGCCATCAATAACCAAGCCGGAAGTATCAATCGATTGCCCCTTGATCTCGCCTTTCACGGTGAACTTGTCAGTCACACCGTATTCCAGTTCGGTTTCGGTGTTATAGGCGGTGTACTCGCCCACACTCTTGTCGGAGCGTTGGGTCACTACCTGGTAAAACTCCCAGGCGCCAGCGGGTAATACTTCCGAGCCTTTGATGTAGCCAAACAGGTTTTCGTCTGCCTGGGCGGGAATCGCAAACAATCCGGCCAATGCCAGGGGAATTAACTTGGTACGCATGGTAAATCCTTGAATAAATCTTGAATGTAATAAATGTGCAGCTAGTAGCTTAAATCTTACGCATTATAATTGCATTTGATATTGATTGTTATCAACTTTTGAGCAACAGGGAATTGCCGATACGTAAAATGCGGGAGGGAGTTGCGGATTTAACGGGGAAAATACGTGATTCAGGCGGGGTTTAAACTGGAAAAGGGCGGGTGCCAGTCGGCCACCCGCCAGACGTGTTTATTTTTTGTTCACTTTCAGCATTTCTTGTTTGAAAAATTCACCTTGCTCTGAAGGAGTGAATTTCCAGTCTTTAATCATGACTGGCGACCAATCCGGGTCAAACACCCAAACCGTGTAAGACACGCCTTTTTTCGCCATGTATTCAACAATATTGGGGCCGTAGGTGCCGTCGTTATTTATCACTGGAACGTGGGCGCCGTAATCGGTCTCTTTCGCCCAGCCCAACTCAGTGGCGATCATCGGGTATTTATCGGCTACGTAACCCCAGGTTTTTTCCCACATGGCGAAAAAGTTTGCCTTGGTTGGATCTTGTGGTTTCGCTTTTTGTGGGTAAGGGTGAATGGCGTAGGCGATGTTGTCACGGCGCACGGGTGCTGTGGCGATGGGCGATAAATCGTATGCCCAGTTGTAACCGGCTACTAATGGAATCGCATTTTTGTTGTAGAGGCGAATTAAATCGATGTAGTCCTCTAACAGGTTGCGCCAGCTTTCCCAGCTCGCTTTGCCCAGTGAAAAGTCGCCGGTGCCGATGTAATTGTGTGTGGGCTCGTTAAAAATTTCGTACACCGCCACGGTTGGTACTGTGCGATAACGCAATGCAATTTTGCGCCAGAAATCAGCAGTTTCTTTTTGTGTGGTTTCGTACATTACGTGTTGGTACATTTCGGCTTCAAGGTTACCGATGGAGTGCCAATCGATAATTAAATACATATTCAAGCTGTTAGCCCAAATAACTGCTTCGTCCAAACGTTCGAAGAACCAATCTTTACCGTGTTTGCGCCAGGAGAGCGGGTGGATAGGGATGCGAATCGTATTGCCGCCCCAGCGTTGCACTTCTTCAAACAGGGCTTTGTTCCACTGGCCTTGCTGTTGCAATTTACCCGGGTCCGCAATATTTACACCGCGGAAAATAAAGGCTTTGCCATCTTCAGTCACAAAACCTTTGCCTTGTACCTTAATCAGGCTTTGTTGACGTTCAAGTTTTTTGGCATCAAACGATTGTGGATAGGGAATATTCCACCACTCATCGGCCGATTGCTGCGCGCCAGTAAAACCGTGGTTTTGGCCGGGTGCTTGTGCCGGTGTCTGCGTTGTTTTAGTGGTGCTACTACTACAGGCAATTAATTGGCTGCATAGTAAAAATGCAGCGAAGAGTTTCAGGTACATCATCATGGTGTTAGCTCTTTTATCAGGAAGTGGGTAACGCGAGGAGGGAATTCACAGGCCGAATCCCGCTGGGCAGGACTCTATCAAAACAGTGGGAGGCTGGAAACC
>JAGKXA010000340.1 GCA_021151615.1 Cellvibrionaceae bacterium
GAATTGGATGATCGCAAATCCACCATTTTGGAGCGGTTGAAAGGGCAGTACCAACAATTGCCGCCCGAGGATGTACTCAACAAACAAATTCTTGAGCAGTTGATCATTGAACGCATCGAACTGGCGATGGCTGAGCGTTATGAAATCAAAGTCGATGAGGCAGAGATTGATCAGGCTATTGGTCGCGTTTTGCAAAAAAATCAAATTACCTTGGCGCAGCTTGAAGCAGATTTGAAAACCCAAGGCTTGAATCTGGAAGGTCTGCGCAAACAAATGCGCAACGAATTGACCATCAGTCACCTGCAGCAGGGTGTGGTGAATAGTCGCATCAAAGTGACCGATCAGGACATCAATAATTTTCTCGCGTCTAGCGATGGTAAATATGCCACCTCGCCGGATTTTCATATCGGCCATATTTTAATTGCGGTCTCCAGCAGCGCCGATGCCGATGCCATTGCGGCCGCTGAAAAGCAAGCCAATGACATCTACCAAAAATTGCAGAGCGGTAGCGATTTCTCGCAGATGGCGATCAGCTATTCCAATGATCAGGCGGCCTTGCAGGGCGGCGATATCGGCTGGCGCAAACTTGCGCAGTTGCCTGAATTGTTTGGTGATCAAATGGCACGTCTGAGCGTAGGCCAAGTATCCAAGCCTTTCCGCAGTGGTGCTGGTTTCCATATCCTCAAAAATATTGAGCAGCGTGGTGGTGGTGAGCAATTGGTTGAACAAACCCACGCGCGTCACATTCTGATAAAAACCTCAGAAATTATGGACGATGCCCAAGCGCGCCAAAAATTACTGGATCTAAAAACACGCATTGAAAAAGGCGAAGATTTTGGCAAGCTTGCCCGCGAGCATTCAGAAGATACCGGCTCTATGTTGGGTGGTGGCGATTTGGGTTGGTCTACACCGGGGATGTTTGTACCGGAATTTGAAGCGGCAATGGGAAACACGTCTATCGGCGGCATTACTCGCCCATTTAAAAGTCAATTTGGTTGGCACATTCTACAAGTGATCGAGCGCCGTAAAGAAGACATGAGCGATAAAATGAAGCGCAACCAAGCTGCCAACGTTTTGCGTTCACGTCGCTTTGATGAAGAGTTCCAGTTATGGTTGACGCAAATTCGTGAAGAGGCTTACGTCGAAATCAAACTCTAACGCTGCACATTTTTTAACGGCGGCTAAAAATAGATTGCATGTAAACCAACTGCAATGTGTTTTTGGCCGTTGTGCATTTTGAATCCTGTATTTTTATGGTGACTTTTCAGGCTCAGATGATTATGGCTCCCTGTTATCGAATTGCGCTTACGCCCGGTGAACCAGCCGGAATTGGCCCGGATCTTGTTGTTACGCTAGCGCAGCAGGCGCAGGCGCATGAAATCGTTGCTATTGCCGATCCGCAGTTGTTACAAACGCGTGCACAGCAACTCGGGCTCAGCCTTACACTGCGCGAAATTAATCTGCAGGATGCGCCGCGCCCGAATGCGGCGGGTGAGTTGGCAATATTACCGATTGAGCTTGCTGAGCCGACTGTGCCGGGTAAGCTCAATGTGCGCAACGCGCCCTATATTTTGCGCACCCTGGATGCGGCGATCGAAGGCTGCGTTGCCGGGCATTTTGCGGCGCTGGTCACCGGGCCAGTGCAAAAAAGCATTATCAATGATGCGGGCATCGCCTTTAGTGGCCACACCGAATATCTTGCTGAAAAAACCCATACTGAAAAAGTGGTGATGATGCTTGCCACTGAAGGCCTGCGTGTTGCTCTCGCGACGACGCATTTGCCGTTGAAAGACGTTGCCGCTGCCATCACTGAAGCTGAGCTAATGCAGGTGACTGAAATTTTGCATCGCGACATGCAACTGCAATTTGGAATTACGCACCCGCGTATTTTGGTGTGTGGTTTAAATCCCCACGCCGGTGAAGGTGGTCACCTCGGGCGCGAAGAAATTGACGTTATCGAACCAGTGCTGAAACACTTGCGCGCACGCGGTATGAATTTAGTCGGCCCATTACCCGCCGATACGCTATTTACGCCAAAATATCTGGATCACGCTGATGCAGTGCTTGCGATGTATCACGATCAAGGCTTGCCCGTTTTAAAATACAAAGGTTTTGGCCAGGCGGTAAATATTACGCTCGGATTGCCGATTATCCGCACCTCGGTAGATCACGGCACTGCATTGGATTTGGCCGCCACTGGCAAGGCTGATTTGGGGAGTTTGCGCACGGCATTAGCTTATGCACTTGCCATGGTACACGCAAAGCACGCGCACTAATTTGAGATGCACTCATGAAAAAAATGTTAAATCACGAATCCCAACATAAAGCGCGCAAACGCTTTGGGCAAAACTTTTTAATTGATCACGGCATCATCCGCGACATAGTGCGCTCAGTGCACCCGCATAAAGATGACGTGATTGTGGAGATCGGTCCGGGTAAGGGCGCTATTACCCAATTACTGGCAGACGCTTGCGATAATTTAAACGTGATTGAACTGGATCGCGATCTGGTGCCCTGGTTAAAAGTGAAATTTGAAAAGCATCCCAACTTCCAGCTTTTTCAGGCGGATGCGTTGCAATTTGATTTTGCACAGCTGATGCGCAATGACAAGCCACTGCGTATTGTGGGCAACTTGCCCTACAACATTTCCACTCCGCTGATTTTTCATCTGCTTAGCTATGCCAGCAAAGTGCAAGACATGCACTTTATGCTGCAAAAAGAAGTCGTGAAACGCATGGCGGCGCAGCCGGGTGAAAGTGCTTACGGTCGCCTGGGAAT
>JAGKXA010000106.1 GCA_021151615.1 Cellvibrionaceae bacterium
ATTCAATATTATTGAAGGCAGAAATTTTGAGCCAGGTAAAAATGAATTGATTGTCGGGCGCGGCGCACAAGAACAATTTGCCAATTTAAACGTTGGCTCGGTAGTGAAGTTTGGTCAAACTGAGTGGAATGTTGTCGGCGTGTTTGAATCGGGCGGCGGTTTGGCGGAATCAGAAATTTGGTGTGATGCCAAAATTTTGCAAAATGCCTATCGCCGCGGCAACAGCTATCAAATTGTGCGCATTAAACTGGAAGATAAAAATGGCCTGGCTCCGTTTAAAGAAGCTATTGCAGCAGATCCAAAATTAAATCTGGATGTAAAGCGCGAATCCGATTATCTTGCTGAGCAATCTGAACCCCTGAGTAAATTTATTAAAATGATCGGCTATCCACTGGCAATGCTAATGGCTTTGGGGGCTGTTTTTGGTGCGGTAAATACCATGTATACCTCGGTGTCCAATCGCACCCGTGAAATTGCTACCTTGCGCGCATTGGGGTTCGGTGCAACACCCGTGGCGATATCAACATTAGTAGAGTCGTTAGTACTAGCAATTATGGGTGGAATTATTGGTTCAGTTGTAGTGTATTTGGTTTTTAATGGCTACACAGTCTCTACATTAAATTTTGCCAGTTTTAGCCAGGTGGTATTTGATTTTGCGGTGACTCCAGATCTGTTAGTGCAAGGGGTTATTTTTGCAACAGTGATTGGTTTTGTTGGTGGATTTTTCCCGGCAATACGTGCGGCGCGACTGCCGGTAGCAACCGCTCTAAGAGAAGTTTGATTGATGATATTTGGCTGTGCATTTTAAAAAGGATAATTATGAAAAAGTTAATTTCACTTGCGATGACTTCTATGATGCTCGGTTGTACCTCGCATTCACCTACAGAAGCTGTGTCTGTAAATACTATAGAGAAGTCGGATTTAGGTTATATAGCGACCGAAAAAATAGATAAAGTTGTGGTTAAAAATGCGGAGGCATTCAAGCAATTTAATAAAGTAATTCTGTTTGCAACCCAGTTTGATAAGTTGCGTATTGCTGAGGCAACCGACAAACGCCTCGCTGAGAGTTGGAGCGATTCTACCTGGAAGGAAATGGATAGGATTTGTCAGCATATGGACGATTTTGCCCAGAAAATTTTCCGCGAAGGTGGAGAGTTTACGCCTACCAAGCAAGGGGGAGCGGATGTGTTGGCAATCCAGTTTAATTTGGTCGACTACATGCCCAGCTCGAAACGTTATAAAGACTCGGGATTAGACACCGTCGGTGTGCAGAGTAATCAGTCCGGTATTGGTGTGGTGACAGTGCGAGGAACGCTGGCCAATGCCAAGACGGGGGAGCTGGTAGCCATGATAGAAGATACTATGGAAATCAATGCAAGAACGGCTACCTATGGCAATCTAGCCACAATGCATGACAGCGATAGCAAAGCGGCCCAGACTATTGCTTGGCGTAACAGCTTTCGCCGATTCCTGGATAACTTACACACTGAATTAACCCATTTAAAGCACGCTGAAATAGCAGAGCGCAATTGATTTTTTGTTTGAACTATTTATGGATTGTTGTATTTAAATAAAAAATTGAACTTCACCAAAAGGCCGCTACGCAACTAGCGGCCTTTTGTGTGACTTTCACATCAATTATCAGGAGGTATCTGTAGTATTTGGGGGCATTACCCGCTGTTGTCAGGAAAAACGAACCGGATGTATTGGGCGGAAACTCATTCCTTTAGCATTAAATGCTATTACCGCGTTGGTAATATCGGTTGCTTTAAGTGGCTAATTTTACAAATAGCTATATATACCGCAATGGCAACTTGTATTGCGGAATACTGGCGCTACACAAAATTTCCTATCTGCATCTTTCTGCAAACCCATTCACATGAATGGCACAAGATTAGCAATAAAATTAACCGCTGGTCGGTCATGTTTCATAAATAAAAACCTGAGCCTATCCACCAGCTATGTAATTGGCTATATTTTGTGACATAACTTCGTTTGAGTGTCGACCTGGGAAGTGTGGATTAGAGGCTCTTTGCAGATAGGGAATTGATTATGAAAATTGTGTTAAGTGCACTGTTGGTAATACTAAGCGTTCCTGCTTTTGCAGGTCTAATTCGTCATGACACTCCTGATGCTCTTTACACGGAGTTCGCTGCTAATCCGCTGTTCAGTGCGGTTGGGCTAATTCAATTTGAAACATCCGCTGGGTCGGATGCATGTAGTGGTACGGTAATTCATAAAAATTGGGTGCTAACGGCCGGCCACTGCGTCAGCGACTCCAGTGCAATGACTTTCTCGCTGCCCACGGCCAGCGGTTTGCAAGTCTATAACGCGGATAGTTGGGTTGCGCATGAAAACTTTAGCGCTGTCAGTTTATACGCGGGCTGGGACTTGGGGTTGATGCATATAACCTCGGATATTGACGTTGATCCTATAGCACTTTATTCCGGTTCATCCGAGCTGTTTAAAACGGCCTATAGCGTTGGTTATGGGTGGACTGGTACGGGATATACCGGCGCATCCACCTATGATTCTCTACGCAGGGCAGGAACCAACAGCATAGATGCAATTTTTTCAACGGAAGGGAATGGGCAACAAATCTTGTTCGCTGATTTTGATCATCCTGATGATAGGTCTTATAACGCACTTTTGCTGGACGATAGGGATACGGATGATTTTGCAACTACGCTGGAAATAATGGCGTCTTATGGGGATTCCGGAGGAGGGCTCTTTTTTGAAGAGAATGGAAAGTTATATCTAGCCGGTGTTCACTCTTTTGTAGATGATCGCGATGGCGATGCCTCATGGCGTTATGGCGATGTGTTTGGTTCGACCCGTGTAAGCAGTTTTATCGATTGGATCAGCAATAAAATTAATCCTGTCGTTGTTCCAGAGCCCGGCGCGTTTTGGCTAATGCTAATGGGGTTGATAACACTTGGTTGGCAGCGCGCCAACTTGAAAAGTTACTAACTGTGCCGTTTGATCCTGCTGTACGTAAAATAGGGGGTGATGTAGTATCGCCTCCTACTACATACAACTATCGCAAAATAAGAATTACAACAAAAATACGATTATAGCGAGGGTCAAGCAAGTGAAAGACGATAAGCCCACATCCTTTGATATTGCCTATAAAGCGGGCGTATCCCAATCCACTGTGTCGCGCGCGCTGCGCAACAGTCCTCTGGTGAATGAAGAGACTCGCCTTAAAGTGCAACAAATTGCACGCGAGCTGAATTACAAGGTGGATAAGAACGCGAGCAGTCTTCGCTCCCAACAAACCAAAACGATTGCGCTCTTATTGTGTGAAGACCAGGGTACAGGTAATTCGCTGATCAATCCATTTTTCCTGTCCATGCTCGGCAGTATTACTCGTGCTACCGCAAATCGCGGGTTCGATTTATTAATTTCCTTTCAGCAATTTAGTGAAGACTGGCATGCGGATTATGAAGACGCCAATCGCGCCGATGGGATTATTTTTTTGGGTTATGGCGATTACGAAAGCTTCGTAAAAAAACTCACTTACCTCACCGAAGTTGGTGCGCACTTTATTACCTGGGGGCCAGTGCTGGAGGGGCAGCCCGGTGTATCGATTGGCTGTGATAATTTTAATAGCGCTTATATGGCTGCAAAACATTTGCTCGCACTCGGCAGAAAAAACATTGCTTTTCTTGGTGATGTTTCCGAACACAGCCCGGAGTTTGCCGACCGCTATCACGGCTTCTGTAAAGCCTTGCAGGAAGTGGGCATAGAGCCTAACCCGCAGTTGCAAGTTGCCGCTGAAACATCGGAAGAAGAAGGCTACAAAGCAACGCTAAAATTATTGCAGCGTCGCATCGGGTTCGACGCTATTTTTGGTGCGAGTGATTTAATTGCGATTGGCGCTATGAAAGCGCTCGAAGAAGCGGAGTTGCGTATTCCCCAAGAAGTCGCGGTGATGGGCTTTGACGATATTCCCATGGCTTCCTACACGCACCCTCCGCTGTCAACCGTGCAACAGGATACCTTGCTCGCTGGTGAGTTGCTGGTAGAAAATTTATTGCAACTGGTCGCCGGCGAAAAGCCGCAATCCATGTTGCTCCCCGCAAAATTAATAGTGCGCGGATCTTGTGGCGCGCATCCGTTGAAGCGGTAATCCCTCCCTTGGCTGCGCGCCCCTTTGAAAAAGGGGAGGTCGGGAGGGGTTAGCTTTTCTCATTGTCCTTCACAAACATCACCGAAATAGCTCCCAGCACCATGCACACGCCGGCGAGGACGATGATATAAATCGCTTCGTTATTAAATGCATACTTCAAAATCTGGCCGGCCACCAAACCGGAAACGATTTGCGGTGCGGCTATAGTGAAATTGAAAATCCCCATGTACACACCGGTTTTATCTGCTGGTAATGAGCTGGATAAAATCGCGTAAGGCATGGCGAGAATTGCAGCCCAGGCGATACCTACACCGATCATCGGAATAATTAAATCCAGAGCGCCTTGCGGTACAGTCACTTCAGTAATCAATAAATTGACATGAACCATATCCGAGTTTTGGAAGAGCAGGAAACTCATGTAGCCCAGGCCGCCTGCCAGCAGTGATAACGCGTAAGTTAATTTGCGCCCGAAGCGATTGGCAATGCGCGTGAGGAAAATAGAAAAAATCGCCGCAAACAATGAGTAGGCAGCAAAAATAATTCCCACCCAATCACCTGCTGCGCCTTTGGCCGCCGCAATTTCTGGCGGGATGACGGAGAGTGAATGTAAATAATCGGCATCAAACCACTTGGCTTCAATGCCCCAAATATATTGCGTAATCGCTGGTGTGGTGTATACCCACATAATAAATAGCGAGAACCAGGAAAAAAATTGCACTAGCGCAAGTTGGCGCATGGTTTTTGGCATATTGATAAATAATTGCCAAAAATTTCCCAGTCGCACAGTGATTGATTTTTTTTCTGTAGGTGCAGTTGCCGTTAAACCTTTGTAGCGGTTGTAATCGTCTGGTGCGTATTCTTTAGTACGAATCACAGTCCAAATTACTGTGCCCAACAGTGCCGTGGCGCCGATATAAAACGCCCAGGTAACGGTTGGGGCGACTTCACCTTTGGGGGCGGTGTTATCAAGCCCAATCACATTGGTGAGAAGGAAGGGCAAGATGGAGCCGATCACAGCGCCAATATTAATGAGCAGTGCTTGAATGGAGTAACCGAGGGTGCGCTGTTCATTGGGCACCATGTCGGCCACGAGCGCGCGGAAAGGTTGCATGGTCACATTGAAGGCACCGTCCATCAGTGCGAGCATTAAACCACCGAACAGCATGGGCACCATTAGCGAAACAAACAGCGGCGCATTGGGCATTAGTAACATGCCAACAGCGGCGGCAATGGCGCCGCCCAAAATAAACGGGCGACGACGTCCCAAACGATTCCAGGTGTGATCAGAGGCGGCACCTACGATTGGCTGCACCAGCAATCCCATAATGGGTGCCGCCAACCAAAAGAGCGAAAGCGAGTGCAAGTCGGCGCCCAAATCGGAAAGCACGCGGCTGACGTTGGCGTTTTGCAACGCAAAGCCCAGTTGGACTCCCAGGAAACCAAAGCTGACATTCCATACTTGCCAGAAGGGGAGTGAAGGTTGTTTCATCGTGTAGCGCCTTTATTGTTAGCGTTAGTTGTTCGTTATTTATGTTGATTTGTATCGCGGTAAAAATTTTTCTGCAAATTATTAACAACAAATCCCGTGTTCAGCATGGCATTGAACACGGGATGTTGTTTGCGCACTGACGTTATTTCAGGTAGCGCGCTTCAGTACTGGCATTTCTGTCCCACACTTTTTCATCGCTCAGGCTGCGTAATAATTTAACGTACTCGGCATGAGTCCACGCGAGCGGTGTGGCGGAATTGGTGCCTTCACCGAGTGGATAATTAAAGGTGCTGTTACTGCCTACGCCATCCCATACCTGTTCCGGTAGCATCATGCCGTCGTTGGCAAATAATTCCATGGCTTTAACATAGGTATTGCGCAGCTTTTCTGTGTCGAGTGTGTTGGTGGTTTTCGCTAATTGCAATTCATAGTGGCCGCGCTCGCCGGTAAAGATAGGCCAAACACGCCCGCGCCCGGCAGTTGAGTTATTGGCTTCTGCATAGCCGTTGCCGGTTTGCGAATCTTCACCATAGCCATCGATGCCGTAGCGGCGCCAGCCGGGAAATTTTCCTTCTACGCCGGGGAAGGTGAACTCGTATTTGGTGCGCAATAAATCCGGTAATTGTTGATTGTCATATTCAGGAATCGTTTCCAGGATATGTTTGTCAGTTGCGGCACGCACACCGTAGCGCACCAGCTCCAAAAATCCGCCATCGATGACTTGCGATTCATCATTGATCACTTGCGCGTTGCTGGTGCCCAGTGCGGAGTGATCATTTGGATCTTCGTTGGCGTTAATGCGCAAATAATAATTGCCGTTGCCTTGCTCCCCCGTTAATGAGCCAGCGGTGGTGTAGGTAAATCCCTCCAGCTGCGCGGAATATTTATCGGCAGCAGAAAAATATTTCTCTGCATTGGTGGCATCGCCAGCCTGCGTTGCAATATCGCCCGCAGAAACCAAGCCTGCGATAATTGCCGCAATTGTCGAGGGTGAGTACCCCTTTTGTTCTTCCCAACGCTCTTGCTGCGTGTAGGGCGGTTTAATGTCGGTGTCATTCCACAGGATTTTTACATGGCCGCCGTTGGCGAGAAAATCCGCGGCGGGTTTTAACATTTTGTGGTACCAAACAGTGATTTCACTATCGCTCAGTACGCCTTCTTTCCATAAACGCCAGCCAAGCATTATTGGCATGCCGGTTTGATCCAGTTGTACGCCGACCCATTCAGGCTCGCCATCTACGTGGGTCTTCTGTAAGAACCATCCTGGCGTTCCTGTATAGCCGGCAATTTTTTCGCTCGCTTGAACTTGCTGCAAATATTCAAACGCGATGCGTGGTGATTGGGTATCCCCGAGCGCAAGCATGGCCATGGCGACTTGATAAAAATCGCGCGGCCACACAGCTTTATAGCCGGTGGCAAATTGTTCGGCGGATTTGGTATCGCCCCAAGGGTTGGAGAGCGACGCGATAAACGCGCCTGCGTGGGTTTTATCTTCCTGGGCTTTTAATACCATGGCGCTGGTGTACAACAATTTTCCGCCATCGGTGGCGGTAGCAGAAAGTTTTTCCAGTGCAGGCAGCGATTGTAAAAAGTCCTGCCAGCCGATCGCGTCGCCTTCACCGTTATAGTGAGCGAGAACCTTGTCATAACCTTTCGCCAGGGTTTGCTCGGCGACTATTTGGCTCTCCGCAGGATTCTTTCCAAAACCCAGCACCAAATCCCATTGTGTTGTTTCATTTTTTTTCAATGAATTTAATTGCACCGTAAAAGCGACATTGCCTTTACGATCGCCAGTGGATGTATAGAGTTTGGTGAGTTCACCCGTTTGTTTTATCTCGGTGATACCATCGGAAACGCCTTCAAAACCGACACTGCTTTTTACAATGGCAGCTGTGGTTTTCAAACTCATGCTGATTGAGCCTTCGCTAGCGGTCCAGGTGTTATTGGCAGTGTTGACCGAGTCATTACTGCCGGTATTGGCGATAGACGGGTTTACATAGAGGTAGGGGGTGATGCCATCGGCCAGTGCACGAAATTTCACGCGCATCATTAACGCTTGTGAGTCTGGATCGGTAAAAATATGTTTCTCAATTTCATATTTTCCCTCCTTATCTTTATTCACAATTTTGTAAGCAAGGGAGGTCGGGCGGCCCAGCGCATCAGTGTTTAAATAACTAATCGTGGAAACTGTATCTTTTTTCTCTTCATCCAATTTTTTCGGGTTGAGCGGATCGCTGCCTTGAATAAAAAATTGCAATTCCTGCAGTTGCGCTTCATTGATCAAACCATACATGGTTTCGGTGAGTATGCCTTGGGCAACGGAAAACCAGACTTTGGAAATCGTACCTGTCGCGCCTGCATCGCTGTACTTGCCCTGGGTATAGGTTTCGTAGGCGGTGCCAATGCCGGTTTTGCCCGAATAGGACCAGAACGACGATTGGCCCGGTGCTCCTGGCGCGATGGAGTTTTCACTCGTCGTCAATTGTTTATCGGAGCAGCCGGCCAGCAAGCCCAAGCTACCAATCACCAAGGTCAGAAGCGATTTTTTCATGCGAATATCTCTCGTGTAATACAGTTTGCGTGCAAAGGTGACGTGCAATTAATCGCAGTCTGTTTTTGTTATTCGACATTTTCGCTATAAGCTGGTATTGCCATAGCATAAATGACTATTTTGCCACCTTAGGCTTTGGCTAGACTCAACTCAAGCAGGTGCATACGTATTCAGGCTGCATACGTATGCATTAAAGCGTAGTTCATAAAATTTCAAAGTGATTCCATAAAGGTGCGCAGCAAGTAAAAACTGCAGCGTTTATGCATACGTATTCTATGGACTTTTTTACGCTAAAAATCGGCGGACTCATGTGCATACGTATGTAGTCACTTGGCGAAAAAAAATGGCTCGCGTAGGCTGTAATCATGAAGTGCGAACGGGTGTGGCAGTGACCTGCCGGTTCATGAGATCAATAAAAAATTAGAGATTCCCGCAATGACAACGACTCCCTGGTGGCGCGGTGCCGTGGTATATCAGGTTTATCCACGCAGCATGATGGACGCCAACAATGACGGCATAGGCGATATCCCCGGCATTATTAGCAAGCTCGATTACCTCGAGAGCCTGGGGGTGGATGCGATCTGGGTATCGCCGTTTTTCAAATCACCCATGAAAGATTTTGGTTATGACATCAGCGACTACCGCGCTATAGATCCCATTTTTGGTTCGCTGGCTGATTTCGATGAGTTGATTGAAAAAGCCCATGCGCGCGGCATTAAAATTATCATCGATCAGGTGTTGAGTCATACCTCGGATATGCACGCCTGGTTTCAGGAGAGCCGCGAATCGCGCGATAACGACAAGGCCGATTGGTATGTATGGGCCGACCCTAAACCCGACGGTACGCCGCCCAATAACTGGTTGGCAATATTTGGTGGTTCCGCCTGGGAGTGGGAGCCGCGCCGCTGCCAATATTATCTGCACAACTTTTTAAAAGCCCAACCCGATTTGAACTATCACTGCGCGGCGGTGCAACAACAAATTCTGGATGAGGTGGAATTTTGGTTGAAGCGCGGCGTGGATGGTTTGCGTTTGGATGCAATTATTTTTTGCTTTCACGATAAATTGTTGCGCGATAATCCCGCGAAACCCGAAGCCGAGCGCAGAGGGCGCGGCTTCCGTGAAGATAACCCCTACGCATTCCAGCGGCATGTGTATGACTGCGACCGCCCGGAGAATTTGCAGTTTTTAGAATCGCTGCGCGCCTTGATGGATCGCTACCCTGGCACTGTAACCCTGGGTGAAATCGCCTCGGAAGATTCGCTCAAGACCATGGCGGAATACACGGCCGGCAATTCGCGTTTGCACATGGCGTACAGTTTTGAATTATTGGTCGATCAACTTTCTGGCTCCTATATTCGCGAAACCGTTGAAACGCTGGAGCAAAAATTATTGGAAGGCTGGCCCTGCTGGTCCATTGGCAATCACGATGTGGTGCGTGTCATGTCGCGCTGGGGCGGTAAAGACCAATCACCGCAGTTGGCGAAAACTTTGAATGCCATGTTGTTGTCGCTGCGTGGCAGTGTTTGCTCTTATCAAGGTGAAGAATTGGGTTTAACCGAAGTGGATATTCCCTTTGAGCAATTGCAAGACCCTTACGGCATTACCTTCTGGCCACGCTTTAAAGGCCGCGATGGTTGCCGCACACCCATGCCCTGGAATCACACCGACGAACACGCCGGTTTTTCACAAACCAGTGGCTGGTTGCCTGTTGCCGCTGAACACAAAGCGGTAGCAGTAAGCTTGCAAGATGACAATCGCGATTCCGTTCTCAACGCCTATCGCACCTTTATGCACTGGCGCAAACAGCAACCGGCGTTGCGGTTGGGCGATATAAAATTTATTGCAGATGCTGAAGGTTACCTGGTGTTTACCCGCGAGTATCAAGGCGAAAAATTATTGTGCGCATTTAATTTTTCGGTGCAGCCTGTCGCTATTCCATTGCATACGGATTACACATTAATTGCTGTTGATGGTCATGGTTGCTGCACAGCCAACACCAGTGGCCAACAGTTGGATATTCCCGCCTATTCCGCATTTATTGCACGTGTTCAATAAATGCACCGCTAGTAATTGCTGTCCTTGTTGTGAGTTATGTCCTTGAGGGCCTTATGCCCTCTTTTTTTATTTTTTCCGTCATTGATCTTCATTTTTTACTGATTTTACTGAATCAAAAACCTGTTTCCCCTATTCATTTTGCAGTGAGCAAATGAATTGGTTCCGCTAATTCCTGTGATTGCATACGTATGCGGTGGTTTGAATACGTATGCATTCTATTGTGGATGCCACTCCCTAAGGCCTACCATCTTTTCAACGACAGAACCATTCTGTTTACGCAGTGCGTACAAAGGAATGTCGTTAACGCAGCACGCTAACAATAAAAGCTATACCTCCGCGGAGAGAAAAAAACCATGAGAAAACCCACGTTTAACCATATGCTCGCCCTGGCTACTACCATGACCATGGTGGCTGGTTCACAAGTTGTTTATGCACAGCAAAACACTAAAAGTGCAGAGAAAGAAGTAGAGGAAGTTGTTGTTACAGGCTTCCGTCAAAGCGTGTTGAATGCCATTGATGCAAAACGCAATTCCGATACCGTGATTGAAGCTATTTCGGCTGATGATATTGGCGGTCTGCCCGATGTTTCGATTGCGGATTCTTTATCGCGTTTGCCCGGTGTAACTTCGGTACGTACTGGTGGACAGGCCAGTGAATTGAATATTCGCGGTATGAGTGGTGATTTCGTATTCGCTACCATGAATGGTCGCGAACAAGTGAGTACCAGCACCGGCCCGATTGCCGGTCGCAGAATTGAATTTGATGTATATCCTTCTGAACTAATTTCCCAGGCGGCAGTTTACAAATCGCCCAAGGCATCGCTGATTGAAGGTGGTGTTGCCGGTAGCATTGAATTAACCACGGTAAATCCGCTGAAAAATTCGCAAGATCACTCATTCAATGTAGGCGTGCGTGGCAGCTCTAACAGTCGTACTTCTGAAGTGGAAGATGCGATTGATTTGGGTCACCGTTTTAATGCGTCCTATCAAGGAAAATTTGCCGATGATACGCTCGGCCTTGCGTTTGGTTATGCCAAGTTAAGTGCGCCCAGCGTTGCCAACCAATATATTGGTTTGCAGTACAACGGCTCGCGCAATGTTGATGCAGAAGCGGGCAACGAATTTGTCAGTGAAGGTATGGAAATGCAACAGCGTGGCGGTGAAGAGCAGCGCGATAGCTACCTCGGAACATTTGTATGGGAACCAAGTGATACCTTTACCCTGAAAGGGGATGTGTTTAATACCAAGGCAGATTCTGAAGCTTTTGCACGTGGCTTCCGTGTAAAAACATTGCACTCTGCCAATAGCATTACCAATCCGGTGGTTGTTAACAATGCAATGGTAGGCGGCACTGTTTCCGGTGATGGCACTACTAACTTTGCTGTATTTACTGTTAATGACAATGACTCACGTGAAGCGGAAGTGTTGTCCTACGGATTAAATGCAGAATGGAAACTGGATGCGTGGACAATCAACGCTGACCTTTCTTATTCAGAGTCGGATGGTGATTTCCAAAACGGCGGTACCCGTGCGCTTTTGTATAACGACGCGACCGTTGCTAACCCCGTCCGCTCGGCGGAAACCATTACTTATAAAAATAATGGTTTGGAGCCAGCAGATTTTTCTGCAGCACAAAGCTATACCAATTTGAATCGCATTGCCTTAACTGAAGTGGGTCAGTGGCCATTCATTACCCACAACGAAATTGATGCGCAAAAAATTGATGTGAAATATGAATTTGAATCCGGCTTTGTAACTTCTATCGAAGCGGGTCTACGCAATTCTTCGCGTGAATACACCGGCAAACGTGGTCAGGAAGGGTATGGTTCCGAGTTTGGCAACCATCCGACAGAGTTCCCGATTCAATTGACTGAGGATATGGTTAAAGTAGTGAAGTTTGGCGGCGATCTCAAAGGTATGCCAGATTTCTTCGCTATTGATTTTGCCGATGCCGTCGCTGCGGTAGAAGAAGCGCGCGGTCGCGATTGGAATCCAGTGGCAAATTGGTCCAACAACTGGACTATGATTCAATCCGGTACTGTGACAGAAGATGTATTGGCTGGTTACGTGATGGCAAATTTTGCCTCAGAACTTGGCTCAACCAATATGACTGGTAACTTCGGTGTGCGCGTAGTTGAATCTGACCAATCCAGTGATGGTTATTTGCAAATCGGTGCTGGTGCGGGCATTCCAATTGCTGATGAGCGTGGAGTAGTTAGCAATGACTATGTGCGTAATGAATTGGGCCAAAAATATACCGATTACTTGCCATCATTAAACCTGAATTTCCAAATTACCGAACAGGATCAAATCCGTTTTGCTGCAGCAAAAGTGATGTCGCGTCCACCGGTAAGCCAACTGAAGTCTGGCGCGGGTTCATGGATCGATAGCGAGGATAGATTTAATGCCTGGGGCAATACCAGCCCGCTGTTGGATCCATTCTACGCAACGCAATATGACCTCTCTTACGAGCGCTATTTTGCCGATACTGAAGGTGCAATTGTGGTAGGTATTTTCCGTAAGGATATTGAATCCTTTATTGAAAATATCACCTTGCGTGGTGTTGATTTCAAAGCGTTGGGTTTCAATGTGCCAGATACTAACCCCAATACCGGCAATCCTTTAAAGCCAGGTGGTGAATATCAAACTGCTTACAACAACACCAAAGGTGGCTACATCCAAGGTATCGAATTGGGTTACACCCAAACTTTCGATTTCCTGCCAGGAATTTGGTCTGGCCTGGGTGTGAGCAGCAGCTATTCTTATACCGAAAGTGATGTTGAGCGTATTAACAACCTCGGTGGCGAAGAGAAAGATATTGGAATGCCCGGCTTGTCGCCCAGCAACCTGAGCGCAACCCTGTTCTATGATTACGAAGGTTTTTCAACGCGTTTGAACTATCGTTATCGCGAAGCGTTTGTGGCCAACCAGGTGGCGGTAGAAACACAAGAAGTGTTTTACGCGGATGAATCAGTGGTGGATTACCAAGCCTCCTATGAATTCGAAAATGGTGTTGAGTTGGTGTTCCAGGTTAATAACCTGACCGACGAACCTTCCAAAACCTATTTCGGCAATGAGGAGCAAACCGGTTCGATTCAGTACTTTGGCCGTCAATACTTCTTTGGCGTCAATTACAAACTCTAATTCCGGTTTATTAATGGCCTGATAAATCACCCGCATGGCGTTCCATGTGGGTGATTTTTTATCTGGCATTTTGCCGCAGCAGAATTAATCAGTACGAGAGTGGCTTATGAATCACCAGTCGTCGATTAAAAAGAAAATTGTGATTGTCGGCGGCGGTACGGCCGGCTGGATGGCGGCCAATTTAATGGCGATACGCTGGGCGCATCTTGGTGTCACCATTAGCCTGCTGGAGTCGCCCCAAATTGGCATTATTGGCGTGGGTGAAGGTTCTACGCCGCAATTAAAAAGTTTTATGGATGCACTGGGAATTGACGAATCTGAATGGATGCCACCGTGCAACGCGACCTATAAAGCAGGAATCAGCTTTCGCAATTGGTCCAGTGTGCCTGGCTTCAATCATTATTTTCATCCATTTCCTGCGCAGCCGGACGACTACACGGCGCCCGCTTTTTTTCACAACAGTTTTGTACGGCGCAAAGG
>JAGKXA010000341.1 GCA_021151615.1 Cellvibrionaceae bacterium
CCGAGCCATTGGTGAAAACTAATCGGGCCCTGCGTGGACTCCTGAACAAAATCGGGTGCTTCATCACCTAAACGTAAGCTCATTCTCGCCTCCTTCGGCTTTTTAATCGCATGCTTTTTGATGAAAAGTCTTTACTAAAAAGTCTTTTGTTAATTGGTCACTCGTGTGAGTTGGGCCTAATGGTAGGCCGCAGGCTGCTAATGGAGAAGGATTATTTTGGACTTTGCTTAGAACCGAATGCACTCACACCGAAAGTTATAAGCACATAAAAACTTAGTATTTCCCAGCGCAAAACCACTTATATAGGATGCCCTCCAAGCTCACCAAGCTCTTAATAAGCACCTCGACACAACGGCAATACCAACCAGACAACTGGACTGAATAATGAAAATTCGCGACCTCGATTTATCCGATAGCCCCATTAACCAGGAGCATGAAGCCCTGGGCCTGCCTCCGGTAGAGCAAATCCCCCTTCATCCCGTAATCCGCACCGCTGTATGGTTTGCCATCCTGACCCTGACAGGTTTAGTGGCGCTGGGCGCGGCCCAATTATTTGGCAGCAGTTGGGAGGATGGCGTTGCCACCATCAAAACCACCCTGGACGATTCCATGTTTTGGAATGCCCTGCTGGTTGGCCTGCTCGCCCAAATTGTCGATGGCGCCCTCGGCATGGCCTACGGTCTGACCTCCACCAGCTTTCTGTTAGCGACCGGCGCATCGCCAGCCTTGGCCAGCGCCTCGGTACATATGGCAGAAGTTTTCACTACCGGGATTTCAGGTATCTCCCACGCCAAATTCGGCAATGTGGACAAGAAATTGTTTTTGCGTTTATTGATCCCCGGCATTATCGGGGGCCTGCTTGGCGCACTGTTAGTGACGCAAATTGATGGCAAAACCCTGAAACCATTTATCACCGTCTATTTATTATTGATGGGGATTTATGTATTGACCAAAGCCTTCCGCAAACATATCGCCACCCGAAACAGCGAACCCAAACATGTAGCCAAACTGGCACTACTCGGCGGCTTTGTGGATACCTCGGGCGGTGGCGGCTGGGGTCCGGTAGTGACTACCACTCTGGTTGGCACTGGTCACGATCCACGCACCACCATTGGTTCAGTCAACTTCGCCGAGTTTTTCCTGACCCTGACGAGCGCGGCATCGCTGTTTATCCTGGTCGATGAAACCATCTGGCATGTGGTGGCTGGTTTGATAATCGGTGGATTGTTCGCCGCACCTTTTGCCGCATATGCGTGCAAAAAATTCTCTACCAGGACCTTGCTGATTTTGGTGGGATTATTGATTAGCGGGATTTCGGTGTTTAATTTGTATAAGGCATTGATCGGATGATCGCTCGACAGTGCTATTTATTTCTACATTCAGGCAGCCTTTGACTGCCTGAATTTTTTAGCCGACTCATTCGCCATTAGCGAGATTAACTTTTAATTTTTTCCACACTGGCCAGCGCCTCGGTATCTTCAGCACTGGCACTTTTATTCCTGCCGCCAAACACTCACCGGTTATTGAACCGCTGATGCCGTCTCATTAGAAGCATTTAGTCGAGAACCCCGCAACAACAGTTGATACAGATCTATAGGAAGTAAATCTGCCATAAAAAATGGCACATTTTATTACGACTTGGTGATACCCATATTTTTTACTTTTCTATACTGATAACCGGTTGTTATCGATAGTCGGTTGTTGTTGGTATAGGAAACAAAAAAAGTGAGGATGCACCGATGAAATGCCCTACCATATTTCCCAATGAAGCTGAACGTTTACGCGCACTCGCCAATTATGGGCTAGATGAACAACAGAGTTTGCGAAGCCTGGAGCCTGTAGTCCACATAGCCGCGCGGATGTTTGATATGCCAGTCTCCGCAGTCAATATGATTGGCAATGATCATGTTTTTTTTGCTGCAAGCGTCGGCGTTGGTGCAGTGGACATGCGTCGCGATGTGTCTTTTTGCGCACATGCTATCAACCAGCAGGAGGTGATGGTCATTCCAGATGCCCGCCTGGATGAGCGCTTTCACGATAATCCCCTGGTACTTGGCAACGCCATACTCTTCTATGCTGGCGTTCCCCTTCACTCCCCCGAAGGATTAGCCCTAGGTGCACTCTGCATTATCGACAACAAACCGCACCACGATTTTTCCACCGAAGATTGCCTACGCTTAACTGAACTCGCGAAAATGGTAGGCGATCGACTGGAGCTACAGCGCATAAAATTTAACAGCGAAAAAGCACGTCCGGAGTTTGAAAAATATGCCGCCAGCTCATCCACCCCCGTGATTTGGTTCGATGAAAAACGCCGCATTCTCGAATGGAATGAAATAGCCGTTAGCACATTGGGCTATGAGCGTTACGATAAAAATGTGTTGCTGTTTGATAAATTAATTGCACCGGCAGATCGCGCGGCAATCAATCAGATCATTAACCGGGCAATTAGTGCTGGCTCACTGGAAGGACTGCAAGTTCCCACCGAAATTAACGGACTCAATCAGGACTCCCATGAAATACATTTTGGTTTTTCATTATTTTGCTGGAAACACGCAGGTCAAATTAAATTTGAAGCCATCCTTAAAAATTTACGGGAAGATCAATGGCAACAGAAAATACTGCAGCATCAAGCCAATCGCGATTCACTTACCGGCCTTGCCAATCGGGCGCGCTTTTATCGCGCCGTAGAAGCCACATTAACGACACCAGCAACCGCGACCGTATTTATTTTTGATCTGGATGGTTTTAAAGATATTAATGATAC
>JAGKXA010000342.1 GCA_021151615.1 Cellvibrionaceae bacterium
ATTGTAGTTCCACTCTGGCGCCGTCTTTTAATTCCGGCGTAACCTCCACTACAAAATCCTCGCCAGGACGCAGGCCGCTGCCAATATAAATATCAGTGCCGTAGCTGGCATTGAGTGTCACTTTACGCAATTCAGCCACCCCATCTTTCACAACAAAAATAAATTTATCTTCGCCCTCATTGCGCACCGCACTGATAGGGACACGCACCCCCAAAGGCTCTTTGGGTTTTTCTTCCACTACCGGTTCGGCATTCAGGAAGGCAACTTTCACTCCCATATCCGGCAGTATGCGCGGATCGCTCACCTGAAAACCGATACGCACTTTTACCGTGGCCTTCTGGCGATCCGCCGCCGGAATAATTGCGATTACTTTCGCCGGAATTTTCCACTCCGGATAAGCTTCCAGCACTGCCTGCACAAATTGTTCGTTGCGCACGCGCTGGATATAGGATTCATTGACATCCACTTCAATTTCCAGCGAAGCCATATCCACCAGCGTGCAAATACCTGTGCGGGTGAAGCCACCACCTGCCGACATGGGTGAAATCATTTCACCCGGCTGAGAATCCTTGCTAATCACCACCCCGGCAAAGGGTGCGCGCAAGGTTAAATCGTCGAGATTTTGTTGCTGCAGTGCCAACCGTTTTTGACTCACGTCGACTTCTGCGTTGCGCGCGTCCAGTTGCGCGCGCAGCGAATCAAAGTCGGCGCGCGCCTTATCCAGTGCTGCGGCGCTAACCAGTTGGGTACGCGCCAATTCAGTTGTGCGTTCCAGGGTTAATTTGGCCTCGGTTAAACGCGCCTGGGTTTCAACCACCAGGGTTTTTGCCGAGCGCAATTCTGCCTTACTTAACTCTACCGCTTTGATTGCGTTGGAATCATCCAGGCGTGCAACCACCTGATCCTTTTCCACTTGCTGACCTTCTTCAATGTAAATTTCTGCCACACGCCCGGTTACCTTGGAGGAAACGGTAGAGATACGGCGCGCCACAACATAGCCGGTCGCATCCAGAACCGTTGCCGATGATGAATCCTGTACTGCCATACGCGCCATTTCAACCTGTACCTTGACCGGTGCAGGATCATTGAAATAACTAATTCCCAAGGTTAGCAATAACAGTACAACACCACCGCCAATCCACAGATGCGTTTTATTTTCACCTGCAGGCTGCTGATCGCGATTGATGCGGAGTTGCGATAGAAGTTCGTCTTTGTTAGTCACAGTGCACTTGCCCTTAATCTTGTGGTTTTTTATGCGGAGCTCTGTCCGAGTGCTGCATTATCACGCAAGACTCAGGCCCGAGCCTAGCAGTTTCAGAGCAATGTTCCGCCCAGCATAGTGCATTCATGTGAGGGCGCCCAGCTGCAACATGGAGGACAGCATAGGGCGCGTCAGCCTGCCGGTAAAACCACGATTGTCATGGAGTTAGCATGACAATTATCAGCAAGCCGTCATTTAAAGGCTCAGCGAAAGGCTAAATCTCAAATGCCCGGCTTAAAGCCAGCCATTTCTTTAGGCAGGATAGGATTCTCAAGGGTAATACGCGTACGCTGGGTTAACAGTAAGGGCCCCAGCAAGTCACCGTAATAGTGGTTAAAGATTTTATCCAGCTCGCCATTGGCATTGATAGCGTTTAACCCGGCAGTTACTCGTTCAGCCAGCGCTGGCTGTTGCGGATTAACGTAAAAAACCAGTGGGAACGGATAGTAGACCAATAGTGAAGGTTCGATAATTAATTTACCTGATTGTGCCGCACGCTCGGTAAAGACGCCGCTCACCTCGTTCGCACCAAAGGTCACATAATCAAATTCGTTATTTTCCAGGCGCTGGAATAAATCATCAAAGCTACCCTTTTCTTCCACCGGGTAGCCGTTATGGCGAAACAAACCGGCATCGGCCCAGGTGCTGGGAATTCCCATGCGCATTTTTTTTAATTCGGCCGCTGTTTTAATCGCAGCAAATTTTTGCGCATCCGCTTTGCGGATAATTAAAATCCGGTAACCCAAAATACCTTTCATCAGCGGCGAAGGAATTAAAATCTTTTGCTCCTGCGCTAGCTTTTGGTTGCCAGCTACCGTACCAAAAATATCAAAACCCTTGCTGCGAAATACGCTGGCTTCATCTTCCGCGAGCGGATAATCCACGCGACTTTCTTCAATTTTATAGGCACCAAATTTTTGTTCAGTTGCGGTTAGGACAGCGGCGAGAATATCGCGCTCATACTCCTGACGTGATGCCGTTTTATTACCATTCCAGAATTTAACGATAACCGGTTGCGGCTTGTTGGGAACGGGGGAGCTTGCACAAGCAACTCCACTTAACAGAAATAAACTGGCCAATAGAACGCGGTAGTGTTTGGTGAAGTTCACAGGTATCTCCCCTGGTGTTTGTTGTACTGTTTGTTGTAATAGTTGCGATTGGATAAATCTTCTTATCACTGCCCATAAAAAAAGGCGCACACAATTTGTGTACGCCTTTGTAAAAGTAGCCGATGAATAATCTCTTGTCAGAAGGGAATGTCATCATCAAACGAATCAAATCCACCAGGTTGCGGAGGTGCATTGTATTGCGCAGGCTGTTGCGGGCGATTCGCCGGTGGTTGCTGTTGTGCGTATGCGCCTTGTGCTGGCTGGTTATAACCCTGGTTGTAACCGCCACCTTGTGGGCCGTTATTTTGTGGCGCCATACCCTGTGGACCATTGTTGTACTGGGGTGTTTGATCAAATGCGCCCATCGCGGCAGCAGCCCCCATTCCCGCAC
>JAGKXA010000343.1 GCA_021151615.1 Cellvibrionaceae bacterium
GGTACCCACTACCGAGTTATATGCTCTCCCCCCAACCTTCTGGGAGCCATTGGCAACAAACTCAAAACCGGTTTGTTCTTTATCATTCAGGGTCACCTCAGCAAGCAACACTTCTATCAATACAGAAGGCGCCGCTTTGTCCAAAGTCTGAATAACCGGGAGCATATCCAACCAGGCTTGGCCACTGCCTTTAAAAATGATCGTGTTACGGTTTGTATCCACCACGAAGCTTCCACCATTTACTTTGGCTGTAGCGGATTGATTTTGAGTGCCTTGCATTGAGTTAGTCGACACAGTAGTGACATCAGAGATGGCAGAGCCTTGGCCTACTCCAGGTTGCCCGACACTTCGCGTACCTGGTAATGCACCAGTCTCAAAACTGTTAAGGAGTTCCACGATATGTGCCGCTTCTGTATTGCGAACTTCGTAGGTGAAGATCCCTTGGTCAATGCTCATTTGCTGGCGACGATCCAGCACCTCGACCCATTCACGAACATGGTTGATAATTTGCTGGCTACTGGCAAATACTACTAGCTGATTGGCTCCTTCAAGGGGAATAAGAATAATTGAGCCGATTTGGGATTTAATCTGGGCATCATAACCCTCAGCATTAAGCACTTCCTTGAGGTTTTTACTCAGCGCGTCCACCTTCACAAAAGCAGGCTCAATACTGGCGGAAAACTTTCCGCGCATTATCGGCTGATCAAGCACCTCTATTATCGCAAGGGCCTGTTTGACCAAATCAGGCTTGCCTTTGAGCAGTACCGCATTGCGTGTTAGGTCTTCAGTCACCTGAATATCTTTTCCGGTGAGAGCATCCCTAACCCAACTTGTCACTCTGCTATTAGTCACCGCCTTCAAAGGCACAAAGACAAATACCGGCCGGTGCGAACTTGGCACTTCCGGCAAAGCACGCCCGCTCACAAGCAAAGGTGTTTCGCCCGCCGTAATGTTTTTGTCGATGGCGAAATTCAGCACATCACCCTGCTGGGATACAGCAACACCATAGGTATTTAAGGTGCGCGTGGCTATACGAAATAACTCAGACGGTGGAACAGCTTCAACCAATCGTAACGTTACCAGGTCTTCTTGCTTCTCTATTTGTGGATCTAAAGTAAAGGACAAACCCAACTGCTCACCAAACACTTCATTAATGAACACAGGCAATGGCATGTTGTGGTAATTACCTGAAATCGGATCGCCTTTTAAGTTCAGTGAGAGCTCTTGGGCCTGGGCATCAGCAATAGTGCTGCCAATCGTAACTGAAGGGCCTGGTTTGATTTTGGTTTGAGGTATCTGTTGTTGTGCCTGCGACTGGCTGGTGGCACTTACAAATTCTTTAGGTTCACGCAAAGGGTCCAACTGAACCAGCTCTTGCCCTTGCTCCGCAGCCGTAGGTTTATGCCAGAAACTGCTACAACTGGTGAGGGTCATGAGCACCCCCAAAGATACGGCGGTTTTCAAGCTGGTAGTTACAACAGAACTGGCCTTCACACTGAACATTATGATTTCCCGGAAAACATAGACTTTGGCAATTGGGCGGGTAGTTTGATTAAAGCTGTGATTGGGTGCAAGGTTTTGATGCTTAGCGCGCATAACCTGCTTCACGCTGGCTGCGCACCGCTAAAATAAATACCGCATCCACAACTGGCGAGTAGTGATAGAGCGCCACATAACCTTGAGAGTCTTTCCCAATCACTAACTCGCGTTTTATAGAATCAATAGGACGACCAACAAGAGGATTAGTTTCCAGGACATCAATAGCCTGGATAATGGTTTGGATTCTTTGTAGGGGTTTTTCAACCTGAAACTCATCAAGATGAGCAAGAATACGTTCGAAGTCTTCCCAAACTTCTTCGGCAAGTTTGATCTTTGCCATTGCTATTCCTTGGCAAGGGAGTCCTGTAACTGTTGAGCACGTCCTAACAATTGCTCACGCACCTGACTCCATTCCAATGCCTGCCCCGTGGTCAGTAGATTATCCAAGCGCTGCTCTGCCAATCGATTAAATGCTGTTACGCGCTCTTGCTGCTCGGCTTTTTCAATAATCGCCTGCACCATAAAGTTATGGACACTTGTACCTGCTTGTTGGGCGGCCAATGCAACACGCTCTTTTATATCGTCAGGCATGCGAATACTGGTAGTCGACATAATATTTTCCTCTCGAAGCAGAGTAGCACTTTTGTGTTACATAAAAAACTACTTCTTCGGCTGATACATTTTCAGGGTACGCGCTTCCTCCCCCTGACGAATATCCACTTGATTGGCTGAAATCGCGGTAATTACCCAATCCCCCACTAATTTATCACCCACGGTTAATTGGCTTACAGCAGGCTTGCCTGCACCAGCAGCCGATGGGATAACAGGGACAAATAGCGCATAGCGAGTATCTCCTTTAGTCACCAAGCCAGTAAGACGCATGCTCTCCGGCTTTCCCTCCAATGCTTTGGCTGGATCCTCAACTATATTGGCTTGCTGTGTACTGCCAGCTTCGGAAAACCAGCGCGGCTTTTCAGTAACACTCACATACAAACCCATTGTGTCTTCTGCCTTGGGTAAAACAGATGCTTGCCATGGGTTATCGGCAGCAGGAGATTGATCACTCAACCCCAACAACACCCAAACCATACCCAACACAAATGCCGCTGCGAGCATTTTTATTGTCGACTTATAGACAATTTGTTCATGTACCGGCAATTGAGAAAAGCGCTGCGACAAACTCATTACTCACCTCCATTTTCGGCGCTACTGA
>JAGKXA010000344.1 GCA_021151615.1 Cellvibrionaceae bacterium
CATCAGGTTAAGTAATAGTTCACACTTTTTGTCGCATAAAAAATCTTTGATTTGATGGTGTTAAATAAATGGGGATTCAGCGTGCATTGAGGTAATTTTTTTGGGGGGGGGAAGGTTGGATAAATGAAAGAACCAACATGGTGTGTGTAATGTTTTTTGTACCGGTTGGGTTGTATGAAAAGTTTCCTGCCTTTGCATTCATCAACCTGTTGAAAATTGAGATTGACTCTTTATAGCCTCCTAAATCGGCAGGTGTGCACATTCAAATTACACAAGCATCATTTTTATCGTGTGATAAGCAAAAAAGCCACGCAGTTGCGCGGCTTTTTGTCTTCGAAGAGTGGTGGAATTACATCCGCTCCATCACTTCAATTCCCAACAAATCCAAACCTTGCTCAATGGTCCTGGCCACCAAGTGACACAGGCGTAAGCGGCTATCGCGAATTTCTGGTGCTATGCCGTCTTTCAAAATCGGGCAGGCTTCATAGAATGTCATATAAAGGCTGGCGATTTCATATAGGTAAGTACAGAGCAAATGCGGTAAGGCTTCGCGTGCAACTTGATCCAATACTTCGCTGAATTGAAGTAATTTGATTGCGAGTGTTTTCTCTTGCTCAGTGCCGATGACAATTGTATTTTGCAATGATTCCGGCGCGACACCTGCCTTGCGGAAAATACTTTGTACGCGAGTAAAGGCATATTGCAAATAGGGCGCGGTATTGCCTTCAAAGCTGAGCATGGATTCCCAGCTAAATACATAATCGTTAGTGCGGGTTTTACACAGGTCGGCATATTTTACGGCGCCAATACCCACTTTGCGTGAAATTTCCGCAATATCAGCTGCGGATAATTCCGGGTTTTTCTCACTAACGACGACACTGGCACGCTCAACAGCTTCTACTAATAATTCAGCAAGTTTGACGGTGCCTCCGGTGCGGGTTTTAAAGGGTTTGCCATCACTGCCCATCATGGTGCCGAAGGCGTGGTGTTCCAGGCTTACACTGTTATCCACAAAGCCGGCTTTACGCGAGATGGTAAATACTTGTTGCATATGCAGTGATTGGCGCGCATCAATGAAATACATAATGCGATTGGCTTTTAAGGTGTTGACACGGTAGCGCAACGCAGCCAAGTCAGTAGTGGCATACAAAAAGCCGCCACCTTGTTTCTGGATAATAACGGGCGATGGATTGCCTTCTTTATCCGCAAGTTCTTCCAGGAATACCACCTGCGCGCCATTATCTTCAACGGCGAGTTTTTTATCCTGCAGTTCTTTGACGAGTGGTGCCAGGTCATCGTTGTAAAAACTTTCGCCGCGCACATTTTCATCGCGCAGGGTTACATTGAGTTTTTCGTAAATCTCGGTGGAGTGATGCAGTGATACTTCTTTGAATTGTTGCCACAGCTTCAACATTTTTTCATCGCCACCTTGCAAGCGCACCACGTATTCACGCGCTTTGTTGGCGAAGGCTTCATCATCATCAAAATGTTTTTTAGCTTGCTGGTAAAAGACTTCCAGATCTTTTAATTGCATTTCGGCATCGCCATTTGTACCCAGTTGCTCCTCGAGTTCGGCAATCAACATACCGAACTGTGTCCCCCAATCGCCCACATGATTTTGGCGGATGACATTGTGGCCGAGGAATTCCAGCAGGCGAGCGAGGGAGTCACCAATAATGGTGGAACGCAAATGGCCAACATGCATTTCTTTGGCGAGGTTGGGGCCTGAGTAGTCAATCACGACGGTTTGCGGCTGATCAGCAGTGCTGACTTGCAAGCGCGCATCGGTTTGGGCTTTGGCAATTTGCTCGCCCAGCCATTCGGGTTTGAGGTCGATATTGATAAAACCGGGTCCGGCGATTTCCAGTTTTTCCGCGATCCCCTCGAGCTCCAGTGCTGCCACTATGCGGGTTGCCAATTCGCGTGGATTGGTGCCCATGGCTTTGGCAGCGCCCATGGCGCAGTTGGCCTGGTAGTCGCCAAAGCCGGCTTTTTTACCTGGGGCAATCAGGGCGGGCAGGTCGGCAGGTACGCCACAGGCGGCCATAGCGGCAAGGACTTTCTGGTTCAGTAATTCGCGGATATTCATAAATTCGGGGTCGCAGTCTGCTGGAAAAATGGCCAATGGGCCGGTCAAATAGGGGTATACAGAATAAGGGTGGGAATTGTACCTGCGCGGGGTGGGGGATGCCATGGGTTGTGGCTATACTCAAACCACAGTTTTTAGCCGTCCTCTCCAACCTCAACCATCAACGTGCATAAGGATAAGAAGATGATCGATAGTCCGATTCCACAGGTAATGACACAGTTACAAGAGCGCATCCTCACCCTCAGTCTCAATCGCCCGGAACGCAAAAATGCACTTTCCCTGGCGATGTATTCTGCTTTGGCTGACCTGATTCTTGCCGCAGATGCCGATGCGCACATTCGGGTGATTGTACTTACCGGCTCGGACGAATTTTTCACCAGCGGCAATGACCTGATGGATTTTATGAATGAGCCAGAAATTCATGAGAAACACCCCGTGGTGCGGTTTATTAATGCGCTACGTCATTGCAGTAAACCGGTGGTCGCTATTGTGCGTGGTCACGCGGTGGGTATAGGCACGACTATGTTGTTGCATTGCGATTTGGTGTATGTCGCGGAGGACGCGCGCATGCAATTGCCGTTTGTGAACTTGGGTTTGTGCCCGGAATATGCGAGCAGCTTTTTGGTTCCCCGTGTTGTGGGCCAGCAA
>JAGKXA010000107.1 GCA_021151615.1 Cellvibrionaceae bacterium
GATTGGGATAAGTAAAACCTGCATTATCAAAACTCACATCTCCGCGCGCGCGCGCCACTTGATAAGTGCCCTGATCTTTTTCAGTATCAGAATCCAGCAAAGTAAACACACTGTCAGCTGCCGCAACACCTTTTAGAATTGTCGGAGCCACCTCCCCCAGCTTGCGCATCGCGGGAAGAATTCCCGCAACAGCAGTCATATAAGCAACGAAACTCGCAGGATCTTTTAGCTCCATAAAACTCAGTGCAACAAAAATCAACAAGCCAATTGCGGCCGCGATAATCAATTGAATCAAGGGTGTATTCGCCGCTGAGGTCACAACAATTTTCATATTTTGTTGCAGGTTTTGTTTGCTCACTTCGGCAAAGCGCTGCTTTTCGTAATCCTCACCGCCAAAACTGCGCATGACTTTAAAACCGTTGATCATTTCACCGGTCACCTGGGTTAAATCCCCCACGGTGTTTTGTACTTTGTTGCTCAAGCGACGCAGACGCTTACCCACAACACCAACAATTACACCAATCACTGGCGCAATCACAATAAACACCAGCGTGAGTCGCCAATCCATATATAAAAGGGTGCCAAACAAGGCGATTACGGTTAAACCTTCGCGTAAAGAAATTTTAATCGCGTCAGTTGCGGCGGCAGTGACGCCGTTGATGTTGTAGGTGATGATCGAAATTAAATTACCGGAATTTTTTTCATCGAAGGTTGCATTCGGCAATTGCGTCATATGATTAAAAACCTGCACGCGTAATTCATGAATAATGCTGAACGCAATGCGCGACATTAAATAAATGCCCACAAATGAGCCCAGGCTGCGCAACAGGGTTGCACCTATGACTTGTAGAGGTACCAGATAGCGATCAGCCGGGTCATTAGCGGCGATGACGTTGACCAGGTTCTCCAGGATTTTTACAAACAATACACTGGAGGCACCAAACAGACTAAAGCCTAAAAAGCTCAACACAAACCAACCACTGTAAGGTTTTACATAACCCAACAGACGTTTGTATACCTCCCATGCAGAGGCCTCACCAACGGCAAGATTTTTTTTCGCTACAGAACTCATAAATTACCCATCCAATTGCGCACGCACAGGCACACTTTTGCGTGGCATTAAAGCAGCTGCCAAGAGCCCGGCAGGAATCCAGTAAAGCAGCCATTTCACATCAATTTCCCAAAACAGGCTGCGCGAATCAACCAACAGGCATCCGCAACCATAAAGCAGCCAGAGCGTAAGCGGCGCTATGGGTAAGTGACGATGAGCCGTCCACAATAAAAGCACGAGATGAACCACAGCCAAACCCAGGCCCATAATTCCCGTGCGATAAACGATATCCAGCCAGGCATTGTGAGCATGGTGATATTCGCCAATGCTGGTTTGAATGTCCGTCACTTCACTCATACCAACACCCCACCAAAACAAACCTGGCTCAGCGATCATTTGTCGGATAACGTCCGCCCAGATTTGATCGCGAAATGAAGCTCCACGCCCCAGCAACAATTGATCAAGGGGAAAAACCACAAAGAGCGCAATCAAGCCCAACGCGGCGACCACGAACTGAACTAACAGGATTTTCCAGCCCGGGCGCAGCCAACACAATCCGATCAACAAAGTCAGCACCAGAGATAACAAAGGCCCGCGACTTTGGGATAAGCCTAGCGCAGCCATGGCCGGAATACAGGCGAGCGACAAACCCAATGCACATTTAAAGCAGTCGGTGCGCCAGGACAGCAAAATCCCCAACAACACCACTACGCCATAAATTTGCCCAACCAGTGTGGGAGCACGCGCAATCATGACGCCTTCCATGCGCGCAGCTAGCGGATGACTCCAGTAAAACACGACGATATTTATCATCGCTGTCAGCACTCCAATCACTACCAGCCAGCGCAAAAACTTATCCCAGTCGACGGATTTTTTTTGCAACACCCAGGCGACACCGGCCAGCCAGATTGCCAGCACCAGCCACTGCAGTGCCAAATACCCAAGATCGCTGCCCCACACGCCTGATAGCAACGACCAGCTCGCATAGGCTAATCCCGCAGCGGTAAAACAACCGCCGTAAACTGCCAAATCTGGCCTGCGCCATGGCAACACCAACAACAACGGGATAAAAAACGCGAGCGCATAGATACTTTCCAAACCATCGCGCGAGGGTGCCCACCAAAAAGCGCTGACGAAAATCCATAAACCGCCATAGGCCCAGGTCAGCATTTTTTGTTCGCGTTGCGCAGAATTCATTAACATAAAATCCGACTGATCCTTTGATTTAAATATTGGGCCAATGGCCAAAATCGCGTTTATAGGTAGTGCGCGCACGCTGCCGTATTTTTTGCAGTAAAGAGGAATGTTCGCGCAAAATACTGCGCAGGTCTGTTGCAAAGTAAACGGTTAAAAAGCGGAAAAGATCGCGCCGACTAAAACCGAGGTTCAACGTGGAAAATAATAAACCACCAATATCTTTAACGCGCCAACGTTCAGGTATCTGGGTACGCAGCTGCGCTCGATGCAAATCAATCAATGTTATATCCTGCACACTTGTCGTTAGCGAGGACTCGCGCAACATAAAATGGCATAAATAGAAGTCGCGATGATTAATCCCTGCCGCATGCAGCTCGCGCGCAATCATTGCCACCTTGTTTATCAGCGCACGCTTAATTGCAGGGTGCACTTCGCGCTGCTCAAAAAAGTGATCCAGTTGAATCACATCGCTCAATTCACGCGTAATTATGAATGATTGCTTTGTCGCAGGGTTTTTACCTCGCTCGCCAAAAGCCACAGGAATCAAACCGGGAATAGCCAGTGCGCGCATTTTATTCAACGCATCCCATTCATTGCGCGCGCCCAACACCGGCAAACGCAAACGAATCAGGTTTTTGATTATTTCAACCCAACCAACACCGCGATGCCATTTGCGATAGTAAACCTGTCCGTTGAGTTCAACGCGTAGCGTTTGGCGATCCGGCATTTCCCGTACAACCTTACCGGTCAATTGTTGTACCAGATCGAATACCGACTGCTCTTTCCAGAGCGCCATCAATTCATCGCGCAAGACTAACGTCTTATCAGCTGTGACATTGCGCCACTCATGACCTTTATCTGCTGATTTTTTTTGTTGCACTATGGTTTCAACTGCCGTCAATGCAGTTTCTGTACGCGCAAAAAAGTCATTCCGTTGCTGTAATTTCTGCGCCTGTGTTTGCCAGTGCGCCTTATCAACTAACAGCAACGCTTGAATGTGTTGCGCAATGCTGAGGGGAGTTGCATTCGGCGCGATTAGCTCGCCCAACTGATGTTCAACAATATAATGCGCGTAGCCACAGTGATCACTGGCCACCACCGGGCAGGCGCAGAGCATTGCTTCCAACAATACATTGCCCGCCAACTCCTTGCGCGCCGGATGCAGCAATACATCGGCGCCGTGAAGTAAATCGCCCACCGGGCTGCGCGCCCCGAGAAAAAATACCTTATCCGCAACATTCAATACTGCTGCTTGTTCGCGATACTTATCGGTTTTATCGTTACCAATAATCAGTAATGCACTATTAACGATGTGTTTTTGCAACTCAGCAAAAACAACAATACTGATATCCACTCCCTTGGTATGAAAGCCGGACCCCAGACACAGAATAATTCGCGCAGACTCAGACAGACTCAATTCACTGCGCAGTTTGCGATAAGCAACCTGGGGATCAGCACAGGCAATATGCTCGCGCTCTATGCCTGGCGGTAGCGGATAAAATCGCTCAGGTTGGGTAGCATAATATCGCGCAATTTTTATTCTTTCGCGCTCAACAAGAGAAAGAATGTTTGTCGTACTCTGCTCGCCGAAAACAGCTGCCTCATACTGCAGGTACAATCGCGTACGCGGTGCGAGGCGATAGATCCAATTGCGCTCGCCATAAGCCTTATCGGCAAAGCAGCTATCGCCTGCAAAATAAATATCCAGGCCCGGCATTTTATTAAAACCAATAAGTGCATCAAACTCGGAGCGAGGGAATTGTAACTGGAATTGATCGACAAATTTTTTTACGCCCGCGACATTCACTATCCCGTGAGCATAAATTTCCACAACCTCAATACCAGCTATTTTTTCACCCAGCCACTGATTACAAAACATAGTAATGGAATGGCCTCGCTGCTGGAAGTAGCGTGCCAGCATCAGCATATCGCGCTGCAAACCACCGAATGGAAAATAGCGAAAGATGACAAAGGCGAGCTTCATGCGCATCAATCGGTCACGGGTGTTAGCGGCTGGGGAATCAGTGCATTAAGCGCATCCAACACTTGACGTGGCATTAACTCGCGCAAGCATTTGTGATGTACCTTGGGACATTCGCGCTCAAAGCAGGGAGCACATTGAATTTTCTTACTGATAATCGTCACACGCTCAGCCAGCGGTGGAGTATGCTCCGGCGACGTAGAACCATAGATAACAGCAAGTGGTTTTTGTAAGGCCGCCGCGATATGCATTAAACCGGAATCATTACTTAACACGGCATCCGCGCAATCCATAAGATCTATAGCTTCACCGAGATTGGTACTACCGGCGAGATTAAAACAATACTCGCGCTCTTCTTCCAATAACAATTGACGAATCGCTTCAGTGACTTCACGATCTTTTGCAGAGCCCATCAACCACACCTGCCAACCTGCACGAATTTTTTCATCGGCCACTTCTGCAAAATAATGCTCCGGCCAACGCTTGGCCGGGCCATACTCAGCGCCCGGGCAAATTATTAATAGCGGACGATTTAACTGCAACGCAAATTTTGTTAACAATTGTGGCCGTTGATTTTTATCGACCACTAAACGCGGATAGGGATATTCCGTTAGCGGCGCACTATTTTTTGGCAGTGCCAATGCAGCATAACGCTGCACCATTAATGGAAAGCGCTGCTTATCCAGCACGCGAATATCGTTAACCAATCCGTAGCGCATTTCACCGCGCCAACCGGTGCGCAATGGAATATTGGCAAAGAAAGGAATAAAGGCAGATTTAAAAGAGTTGGGCAATAAAATTGCCTGATCGTAATGGTGCGCTGCCAATTCTTTTCCCAGCGCGCGCCGCTCGGCAAACGCAAGACTTCCATGGCCAATCGGCATATCAATCGCCTGGTGCACCTCCGGCATGCGAATTAATAATTGCCGCGTCCAGCTGGAAGCCAAGACATCAATTTGCACATCGCGGTTACGCTGTTTTAATAATTGAAACAGACTATGCGCCATCATCATATCGCCAATCCACGCAGGGCCGACCACCAAAATTTTTTGGATTTTTTTCAGCTCAATTGGGAATTGAAAGTCGATCATAGACGCAATCAATATTTACGAATGGTAAAAATGATAACGGAGCCATTCGGCTCCGTTAGCGTGGCGATTATTTTGCAACCGGCGCCAACCAGTTGGTGTGCTCGGGCAATTCGCCGCGCACCGATTTGAAATACAAATCCTGCAAGCGCGTAGTAATCGGGCCGCGACGGCCTTCGCCAATTTGACGACCATCCAGCTCGCGAATCGGCAATACTTCGGCAGCGGTACCAGTGAAGAATGCTTCGTCTGCAACATACACTTCATCACGGGTAATACGTTTTTCCTTGATGGTGTAACCGCAATCGGCCGCGAGATGGAAAATTGTATTGCGGGTGATACCGTCCAGACAGGAAGTCAGCTCCGGCGTATAAATAATGCCATCGCGCACAAGGAAGAAGTTCTCACCACTGCCTTCTGCCACATAACCTTCGTTATCCAGCAACAGCGCTTCTTCACAACCACTATCCAGCGCTTCTTGCAACGCCAGCAGCGAGTTGATGTAGTGGCCATTGGCCTTGGCTTTACACATGGAGATATTCACGTGGTGGCGAGTGTAGCTGGAGGTGCGGATACGAATACCCAGGTCGCGCGCTTCCGGCGACATGTAAGACGGCCAGTGCCAGGCGGCAACCATCACATGCACTTTCAGGTTATCGGCACGCAGGCCCATACCTTCGGAACCGTAGAACGCCATGGGGCGCAGGTAGGCTTCCGCCAAACCATTTTCACGTACGACCATTTTGTGCGCTTCGTTCACTACATCTTTGGTATAGGGCATTTTCATGCGCATGATGTGAGCGGAGCGGAACAGACGATCAGTGTGTTCTTGCAAACGGAAAATACTGGTACCCAACGAATCGCTTTTGTATGCACGAACGCCTTCAAAAACGCCCATACCGTAATGCAGGGTATGAGTTAAAACGTGAACCTTGGCATCGCGCCAGGGAATGAGTTCACCATCGAGCCATATGACGCCGTCGCGATCGGCAAAAGACATAGCTAACTCCAAATTCTTTATCAAAAAATTCTGTGTAATCAGGGGTGACCGATCAAGCGATCCCAAATCGCCGTGACCCGCGCACGCTCTTCAGTAAAGTGATTGTCACCTTCCAGCACGGCCTCCTGTCGCTGTAGCGCGAGGCTGTGTCCGGTGGATCGGTATGCTTTGTAAGCGGCGATCAGGTGGGCCACGGAGTCGGCATCCAGTAAGCCTGCCTCTTCCAGTGATCCGAGTATGCGAATGTTGTCCGTGTACCGGATGATACCGGGCGATTTAGACGCCCAAGCCAAAGCCGCGTATTGAACCATAAATTCAATATCCACGATACCACCGGCATCCTGTTTCAAATTAAATAAAACCTTATCTTTCGCTTTCGATTTGGCCTCACTACCCAGTTGTTCACGCATTTTGCGGCGCATATCCGCCACGTCCTTACGCAACTGATCCGGGTCGCGCTCGCGTACGAGGATACGCTGGCGCACTGCCTCGAACTGTTCGCCCAACGCTGCGCTGCCAGCCACCACTCGCGCACGCACCAGCGCCTGATGCTCCCAGGTCCAGGCCTCATTGGCCTGATACTTTTCAAACGCCGCCAGCGAGGATACCAGCATGCCCGAATTGCCCGAAGGGCGCAGGCGCATATCCACTTCGTAGAGCTTGCCATTGGGCGTATAGGTATTGAGCACATGGATAATCCGCTGACCGAGACGAGTGTAGAAGGTCAGATTATCGATACTGCGCTCGCCATCGGTGGAAAAGCTGGCATCGCTGTTATGGATGAATACGAGGTCCAGATCCGAGCCGTGGCTGAGTTCGATTCCCCCAAGCTTGCCATAGCCGATAATCACAAAATCGGCGGCTGTATCCACTGAACCGTCAGCGCGACGCGGGCGACCATGGCGCTCCACCATATGCTCCCAGGAAAGTTGCAGCACATGCTCCAACACCACCTCGGCGATATAGGTCAGGTAGTCGCTCACTTTCATCAGGGGCAGGGCACCGGTCACTTCACTCGCCGCCACGCGCAACCCATGGGCGAGGCGGAAATAGCGCAGGGCTTCCATGTGCCCTTCCAGATCATCCCAGGTCAGACGCAGTACATCGCGGCGCAATTCATCGCGCAACAGGGATTTATCCGGCGGGGCATAGAGGCTTTCGGGGGTCAGCAACTCATCGAGCAAGGCGGGAAACTGGGTGAGCTGATCGGCAATCCAGGGGCTGGCAGCGCAGAGACGAATCAGTTGATGCAAGGCGGTAGGATTTTCCACCAGCAGCACCAGATAAGCCGTACGCCGCGCTACCGCTTCAATAAAAGGTACAATGCGGCCAAAGGTTTCCGCGATAGTTAGTGGTAACTTACCAGCGCCCGCCTGGGTAAACAGACCATGCAACAAGCGCGGAATAAACACATCCAGACGCGTGCGACCACTCGCCTGCATGGACAAGACCGCACGACTCGCGCGCAGGTCGGCGAGGTTTTTGACCAACCCGGGCGCCGCCTCCACATCACGCGCTTCGAGCGCATGTATGGCATCCTCACCCTGTAAACTACCCTCCCACAAACCAAGGCAGAAGGTCAGCGCTTGCTGGTCAATAGATTCCTCTTCATCCGGCGCGGCTATGACCGCTTTAAACTCAGCATTTACGCGCTGGCGATAGTAGCCCAGCACCGAGAAAAAGCTATCCCAGTTTTCAAAACCCATCGCCCAGGCCAAACGCTGCTGGCCGAGCGGATCAACCGGTAAGGCCTGGGTCTGTTTATCCTGAAACCCCTGGATGGCATGCTCGGTATTGCGCAGAAAAATATACGCTTCCAGCAAAGCACTGCCGGCGCCGGGTGGCAGGTAATTTTCTTGCTCGAGGATGGGCAACAACGCCGGCACTTTGCGCTTGCGCAGCAGCGGGTCGCGTCCGCCGCGAATCAGCTGAAACACCTGCACCACAAATTCCACTTCGCGGATGCCGCCCTCGCCCAGTTTTACATCCAGGTTCATGCCTTTGCGCTGCACCTGCCGTGCGATCAAGCCCTTCATTTCACGCAGGGATTCAATCGCACTGAAATCGATATATTGGCGATAGGTAAACGGCTGCAGCATTTTGCGCAGGGTTTTACGCGCCTGTTCCTGATTCTCCCCACCCGCCATAGCCACAGTGCGCGCCTTGATCATGGCGTAGCGCTCCCACTCGCGCCCCTGGGTTTGATAGTAATCTTCCATACCCACAAAGCTCATGGCGAGCGCACCACTTTCGCCATGGGGGCGCAAGCGCATATCCACACGGAATACAAAACCCTCGGCAGTAATAGTGTCCAGACTCTTGATCAACCGCTGCCCGAGCTTGACGAAAAACTCCTGGTTGCTGATGGCACGCGTCGCATGATTGGTTTCACCACCCTCGGGAAAGGTAAAAATCAGGTCGATATCGGACGAAATATTCAACTCGCCCGCCCCCAATTTCCCCATGCCCAGCACCATAAAAGGCTGGGGTTTACCAGACTCGCGGCCAATAGGTGTTCCGTACATTTTTTCCAACGCGCGATAGTGATATTCCGCTGCAAGTTGGATGGACTTGTCTGCAAAGTGAGACAACTCCGCCGTCACTTCACTCATACCGGCAAGGCGATTCAAATCGCGCCAGATAATCCGGATCATCGTCTTGTTACGCTCACGGCGCAGGCGCGCATCTACATCCGCATCATTAATTCCCGCATTAATGTTTTCTGCAAATGTAGCCAGATCATCATCGGTTTGGGCGCGAAACAGTGCGCCGGATTCAATTAACTCCAACAACAGCGCCGGCTTCCGGGCCGAGGTCTTGGCGATAAATTCACTCGCCACGAACGCGCGGGTTAATTGACGGGAGAACTCATCCACAGTGATAGATGAGGGTATGAGCGCTTGCGGTTCAGACAAATTCTGGTTCTGGATAGCGGCGGAAAATTGCTCCCAAAAGCGCTGGGCAGCAGGCTGCAGTTCGACGGGCACGCCGGTGAAATTCAGCATAAAGGCAACTCGTGTAATGGTTATCGATTGAGGGGAATACTAGCAGCTTGGCAGAGGGCGCCACATCACCAGGCACAAAAACAGGGGCCAGCTTAGTGCAGACCTATGTATTCTCTCCCTCTTCCCCCGCAACCGGCAGGTCAATCCGCCCCAGGTTTTGCTGGATCCAATCCACCAGGTTGCGCACCTTTTCAGCCACTTCCACCCCCAGGGGAGTAAGGCTGTACTCCACGTGCGGCGGCACTACCGGCAGCGAGCGACGATCGACAAAACCATCCGCCTCCAATACTTGCAGCGTCTGCGCCAGCATCCGCTCGCTCACGCCATTGATCTTGCGGCGCAACTCACTGAAGCGATGGGTGCCCGCGAGTAAGGCGACCAGCACCAATACCCCCCAGCGGCTGGTGATGTGATTGAGGATCAGGCGCGATGGGCACTTATCCGCAAACACATCGCCCGATTCCAGTGCCTCACTGATGGAACTGTAATTCGCTGCGGGCGAATTTACGGGTAATTGAGTTTTTTTCATACTTACCTTTTTGTGCGTACTTACTAAAAGTTAGCTTGATTGCTATTCTGCCTCCAACCTGGTGCACAGGCAAGCATCCACTTTCACTTTATGGGGTTCATCATGATTGCTATTACCGGCGCTACCGGCCAATTGGGCCGTTTGGTTATCGACCAATTACTGCAAAAAGTTCCCGCCAATCAGCTTATTGCACTGGTGCGCGACCCGGCCAAAGCGGAGGATCTGCGCGCCCGCGGCTTGCACATCCGCCAAGCGGATTACACCCAGCCGAGCGCACTGGAAACAGCGCTAACAGGCGTAGATAAATTATTGTTAATCAGCAGCAGCGAAGTAGGCCAACGATTGGCACAACATCGCAATGTCGTGAATGCTGCGAAGACTGCCGGCGTTAAATTGCTCGCCTACACCAGCATCCTTAACGCCGAGCATTCGATTATGGATCTTGCAGCTGAACATCGCGCAACTGAACAATTAATAAAAGCCGCCAATATTCCTTTTGTATTCTTGCGCAATGGCTGGTACAGCGAAAACTACACAGCGGCCATTCCCACTGCGTTGCAACTCAATGCACTGATCGGCAGCGCAGGTGACGGAAAAATTGCATCGGCAGCGCGCATTGATTACGCCGCCGCTGCGGCAGAAGTTTTGGTACGTGAAAACCAAGCGGGAAAAATTTACGAACTGGCCGGCGATCAAGCCTATACACTGGCAGAGTTTGCTGCGGAGTTATCCAAACAAAGCGGTGAGCAAATTCCTTACAACAATTTGCCCGTTGCGGAATACAAGGCTGTGCTGCAAAGCGCCGGTTTACCGGATTGGTTAGCAGAATTATTGGCTTCCTCCGATGGCAGTGCCGCACAGGGCGCATTGTTTGATGATTCACATCAACTCAGCCAATTGATTGGTCGTGCCACCACTCCGCTGGCTGAATCAATCACAGCGGCATTAGCAGGAGCCACCCATGCTGCGCATTGATTTTATTTCGGATATTAATTGCCCCTGGTGTGCATTGGGGCTTGCAGCATTGGACGCTGCGCAAGAATATTCTGCACCAAAGCAATTGGAATTAAAACGCGCCCTGATGGAGGCCTATCAAGGTTCAGGGCGCGATATTAGCCAGACGGAAGTTTTACTGGAGGTAATTATGCAAGTGGGGCTAGACAAAATCCGGGCCGAAAAAATTCTCTCCAGTGATGAATTTGCACAAGCAGTGCGCACAACACAACAAGAATGGATTAATGCAGGCATCAGTGCCGTACCCAGCCTGGTGATTAATCGCCAGCATTTATTGCAAGGTGCGCAAACACCGGAAACTTATGCGCAAGCGCTGCGCGATATCGCCCAACAAACGCCCAACTAATTGCAATGAAAAAAACTGTACCCGTTTAGGTCACAAAAACCAAAAGCCGCACAAAAATTCTGCGCGGCTTTTGTTTTTCAATTATCCAGTTTATGTAACCGGATTTATTTAAACGCATCCCACACAGCAGTAGCCTTGCCGTTGTTATCCATAGCGCCGAGCGTATAACCCTTCCAACCCGGGCGCGCTTCCGGCTCCCAGTAGAAAATCGCTGCGCCTTTACCGCCACTAACCTGACCCAATTTGGTGATCATGTCGGCAACAATCGTTTTGGCTTGCGAGTGGTCCCAAGGCACACCGATTTCTGAAATCATCACCGGCACTCCATAGCGATTCACCATATCGTTGAGGTTATTTAAACAAGCGATGTTGGCGTTTTGCCAGGTGTAACCGCTGGCATTGGTCGGGTAGGACGATGCGCCGATAATATCGAACTTGGCACCGTTGTTTTTCAAACCATCAAAAATCCAGCGGAAGTTGGCGTTATCGTGGCAATTCGCCAAATGCACGACGACTTTTGCACTGGAGTAAATACTTTTTACTGCGTTGTAGCCGGTATTCGTCAACCAGGCATAATTCTGCATGCTGGTCGATGCCTTGCCATCGTTCCACAACATACCATTGTTGGTCTCGTTACCGACTTGCACCCAATCGACGGTTACGCCCGCATCTTTAATTGCTTGCAGGGTAAAGCGGGTCGAGTTCCACACTGCATCCATCAGCTGTTGGAAGCTGTAGCCACTCCAGGCAGCCGGCTTGGTTTGCTTGCCGGGGTCGGCCCAAGTGTCGCTGTAGTGGAAATCCACCATCAGCTTCATGCCTGCCGCTTTAACACGCTTGGCTTTGGCGACTACATCTTGCGTGCCGCTGTACCAGCCATCCGCCGGATTCACCCATACACGCAGGCGCACGGCGGTCATACCCTGTTCTTTCATAATCGCCAAAATGTCTTTCTTAACGCCGCTGCGGTTGTAATAGCTGTAGCCGTTGGCTTCAATTTCGGAGGTCCAGCTGATATCCGCACCTTTGACCGGAGCTGAATAGCTGGCATGAGTGGAGCACAGTAACGCAGCGCCAATAAAGGCAGCCAGGAGCTTTCCAAGTTTCATAGTTGATCACCTGTTATTGTTATTTAGGTGTTTTTAGTTTGTACCTGCCAGCAACTACAGGAACAGCAAGCGGCCGGCAGGCCCCTCTGATCTCACAACGTCAGAATCAAATTTATAATATAAATATTAATTAAAAGCAAATTGTTGATTCAGGGTGCTTGCTGAACATCCCATCCACCAAAAAACCAAACCAGCTCACACCGGCCAGGAAAACTACGTCTCAGGCCGGAATACTGCTCGCCACCGTTAAGTTATTGTTCATAAAAAACCTGCTTAAACTGGCCCCATGCAAGACAACACGGCAACAGGCCGGAGGAGAACACCATGAACAAATCCATGATAATCGGCACAGTATTGGGGATGGGCATAGCTACCGCCGGTGGCGCCATCGGCAGTTATCAATTGCTGAAAGAGCCGGATTACGCCGAAGTACTCAGCAGCACGCCAATCACCAAGCAAACCAAAATTCCACAACAGGAATGCCGCGATGAAACAGTGGTGCACAAAAAGCCAGTGAAAGACGAAAATCGCCTGGCTGGTAAAGCGGTGGGTGCAGTCATCGGCGGCGTGCTCGGTCATCAGGTCGGCGGCGGCAATGGTAAAAAAGTCGCCACAGTCGCGGGCGCTGTCGCCGGTGGTTACGCCGGTGATCGCGTGCAAAAAAATATGCAGGACAAGAACACCTACACCACCGTCGAAAAGCGCTGCAAAACCGTTTATGAAACGCGCGAAGATATTACCGGCTACAACGTCGTCTATCGCTTGAAAGGCAAGGAATCCCAAGTGCGTATGGATCACGACCCGGGCCAGCGCATTCCACTGCAAGATGGCGAGTTGATGATTTTATCAACCAGCGACGATGGCAATAAATTTAAATAGCATCAACGTTTTCGTAGCATCAATAAAAAATGGCGACCTGCGGGGCGCCATTTTTTTTGGTATCAATTACTCATCATCCGTTTTGCGCCCCGCGCGCGGATGCGCTTTGTCATAAACCTTGGCAAGGTGCTGGAAATCCAGATGGGTATAGACCTGGGTCGTGGAAATATTCGCGTGACCAAGCAGCTCTTGCACCAGGCGCAAATCACCGCTGGATTCCAGCATGTGGCTGGCGAAAGAGTGGCGCAGCATATGCGGGTGAACGGGCGTATCCATCCCCTGCTGCACACTTAATTGCTGTAATCGGATTTGTACGGCGCGATGACCAATGCGGGTGCCGCGCTGGGTGATAAATAACGCAGGTTCCGCTTCAGACGTAAAAACTTTGCGCGCGGGCAACCAGCTTTTTAATGCGCTCATGGCCGCAGAACCAATCGGTAGCACGCGCGACTTATCACCTTTACCAGCAACCACGCGCAGCATGGCATCGCCCCAGTCGATATCGTTCAAATTAAGCGCGACCACTTCCGCCAACCGTAAACCCGATGAATAGATTAATTCCACCAAAGCGCGGTCGCGCTGCTGGATAAAATCATCGCCTTCAATTTCAACAAATTGAATGGCCTGGTCAACATCCAGGGTTTTGGGTAATTTTTTGGGGGATTTGGGCGCGGCAATACCGTCCGCCACATTACTGCTCATCCACTGGCGTTTGATGCAGAACTGAAAAAAACTGCGCAGCGACGACAGCCAGCGTTGCAAACTTTTGCCACCCAAACCATCGCGATGCAAGTGCGCTACCGCGAGGCGAATATGGTTTGCAGTCAACTTATCCAGTTCCACCAGGCGTTTTTCCAAACAGTATTGCTGGAATTTTTCCAGATCGCGCGCGTAGTTGGTTTGGGTATGTTGGGAGAGTTGTTTTTCACTGCGCATGTAGATAAAAAATTCATCCAGCGCAGCGCGGAAAGGCATATTTTCGGGTGGAGACAGATCGCTCATGGACTCTCCGGAATAATAAAAAACTAACGCGGCAAATATTTCGGCAGCAAACGGTTTAATACTTCCGCGATGTAGCTCAAAAACAACGTGCCCATGCTGGAGCGGTAGTATTGTGGATCGCGGTTACCGATGGTAAGCAAACCAAATGCACTGCCATGCACCAGCGGCACAGTAGCGATAGAGCCAATTTCTGCGGCATGTTCACCAAATAAAAACGTCAGTTCTTTTTCACCCAGAGTACCGCATACAGCACGGCTGTTTTTTAACAGCGGGCCAATGTATTCGCGCGCGTCCGCAATGGAAACGACGCGCGCCTGGCTGCTGGGGACTTTATCGGGGTTGCCAATTAAAATCACACTGGTGAAATGAATATTAAAATCCTTATCGAAGCTGTAATGCAGCGCATCGATAATATCGCCCATGTCCTGGCCCTCTAGCAGACTCAGTACCAGACGCTTGCTTTTATCAAATAATTTGTCGTTATCACGTGCATTGTCGAGCAGTTTGCTCAGGCGATGACGCATATCGATATTGCGCTCGCGCAGGATCGCCACCTGCCGCTCCACCAATGACACAGCTGAACCCGATTCGTGGGGTAAGGTCAATTCCGCGAGCAGATCCGAATGCTGCTCAAAAAAATCCGGGTGCTCACGCAAGTAAGCTTCGATTTGTTCGGGTTCGAGCGGATCAGCAAGGGTGGCGATATGTTCGTTCATAACAGTCTGCTTATTGAAGAGCGATCAAATTTTTATTTGTCCATGAAATACGGTCACAGCTGGCCCGGTCATAATGACTGACTGACCTTCACCCGGCCAATAAATTTGCAAACTGCCTCCGGGTAAATTCACTTTAACCTTTTCATCCAGCAACCCGCGTAAACGGCCGGAAACTACCGCACCGCAGGCGCCAGTGCCGCAGGCCAGGGTTTCGCCTACACCGCGTTCGAACACGCGCAAATTTATTTCATTGCGCGATACGACTTGCATAAAGCCCGCATTCACTCGCGCAGGGAAACGCGAGTGACTTTCAATCAACGGCCCAAGCTCGGCAACCGGCGCGGTTTTCACATTATCGACCACCAACACGCCGTGGGGATTGCCCATGGAGACCGCCGAAATGTCATAAGTTTTTCCAGCCACGTCAACGGGATAAGTGATCGCGCGCGCATCGGCCACAAAGGGAACCTGCGCCGGCTCGAGGCGCGGTGCGCCCATATCCACACTGACTTGTTCGTCCTGCTGCACACGCAATTCAATCAAGCCGCCGGCAGTTTCCACTTTAATAACACTTTTGCCCGTGAGTTTACGCTCGCGCACAAACACCGCAAAACACCGCGCACCATTGCCGCAGTTTTCCACTTCGCTGCCATCGCAATTAAAAATGCGATAGCGAAAATCCACATCCGGCGTTTCCGGTGTTTCGACCAATAAAATCTGGTCGCAACCCACACCGAAATTGCGGTCAGCGATGTAGCGAATTTTTTCCGGTGTCAAACGCACACTTTGGCTCACGCCATCGATAACGACAAAATCGTTACCCAAGCCGTGCATTTTGCTAAAACGTAAACGCATCATAAATCCCACAATCGGTTGATTATTCCGGCCGCCCTTACTCTGGTAGCAACTGCTCGCCGCGAATCATGTCTTCAAAGGTTTCGCGCGCACGCGCCAAATGCATCTGGTCACCATCCACGACGACTTCCGCCGCACGGCCGCGGGTGTTGTAGTTGGAACTCATGCTGAAACCATAGGCGCCAGCGGACATTACCGCCAGTAAATCACCCGGCGCAATGTTCAAATCGCGCTCTTTGCCAAGGAAATCGCCGGTTTCACAAATAGGGCCTACCAAGTCCCAGGTTTTGGTTTCACCATCGCGCGGTTTTACAGGGCGGATGTCTTGCCATGCTTGGTAGAGCGACGGACGAATATTGTCGTTCATGGCGGCATCGATCACCGCGAAATTTTTATGCTCAGTCGGTTTCAGGAACATGACTTTGGTGAGCAGTACACCGGAGTTGGCAGAAATCGAACGGCCCGGCTCAAACATCAGCGAGAGTTTGCGATCACCCAGTTTGGCTTTGATAGCGGCCATGTAATCTGCCACTGGCGGTGGGGTTTCATTGCGATAGGTCACACCCAAACCACCACCCAGATCCAGATGGGAAATTTGAATACCCTTGCTCGCCAGTTCGTCGACCAGAATCAACAAGCGATCCAGCGCGTCAAGGAAAGGCGTGAGTTGGGTCAATTGCGAACCGATATGGCAATCCAAACCTTTGATTGCCAGACTTGGCAATTCTGCAGCGCGCGCATAAACCGCCGGGGCGCGTTCAATGGCGATACCGAATTTATTTTCTTTTAAACCGGTAGAAATATAGGGATGGGTATTGGCATCCACATCCGGGTTTACGCGCAGGGAAATATGGGCCACTTTGCCTTTTTGCGCCGCTACTTCAGCGAGCAACTCCAACTCAGCTTCAGACTCCACGTTAAAACAGAAAATGCCTACATCCAGCGCGCGCGCCATTTCTTCAGCGGTTTTGCCCACACCAGAAAATACGATGCGTGAAGGATTGCCACCGGCACGCAGCACACGCTCCAGTTCCCCGCCGGACACAATATCAAAGCCCGCACCGAGCTTGGCGAGCATGTTTAATACCGCGAGATTGGAGTTGGCTTTAATCGCGTAGCAAATCATGCCGGGATGCGACCCCAATGCCTGCGCATAGGAGAGATACTGCTGGGTAAACGCCGCGCGGCTGTACACATAACAGGGCGTGCCAAAACGTTCGGCAACCGCACTCAGGGGAGTATCTTCAACGTAGAGTTCGCCATTGCGAGGGGTGAAATGCTGCATAAACCAATCTCAATCAAGAATCAGTGAAAAATAGGGCCCAACTAACAGGGATATAAAATCAGGATGCATCCACAGGCTTTTCGGTTTTGGCCGGCGCCTCAGTTTTTGGCTCGCCGCTGCCCTGTTCGGGATTTTCCGAGGGCAAATACAGCGGGCCCTTCTGCCCACAAGCAGCCAAGCCCAAACCAAGGCAAGATAACAGTAACAACACGGGGAGTTTCATAAGCGCAGATCCGAATACACCCGGAAGATCAGGCTTCAGGGCCGGGTAAAAGACGGGGCAGTATAACCCCGCCCCCGCAGGTGAACAACAAAGCGGAAAGACTTAAGCGGCGACAGGGGGAGCGCGCATCAAAATGCGCGGGAGAGATTTAGTGCTGCCCCAGCAGGGCACGCAACTCGGTGGCAGAGACCAGGACACCATCAGCCACCAACACCAGTTTTTTGATCAGTTCCTTTAACTGCTCGACATTGCCCGGCCAGGGCTCGGCCTCCAGTAGGCACCAGGCCTCCTCGGTTAAGTCAAAGGCTTCACCCAGGGCAAACTCCTGAATAAAAAACTGGGCGAGATCACGAATATCCTCGCGGCGCTCGCTGAGGCTGGGCAGATGCAGCTCCTGCGTGTGCTGCGCCAGCCAATGCTGCTGGGCTGTGCCCAACGGGCAGTGTGTGCTACTCACACTCATGATCAATTTCAGGCTATAGCTGCTATCGAATTCGGCTTTGGAGGCACTGCGCCAGAACTCGTGCAGGCAGTGAAAATCACTGGAGGAGAGCGCATCCAGATTGCGCAAAAACAAAGTGCCACCATTGGCAAAACTGTGCAGGGATTGCAGGATACTGGCCGCATTACCAACTTCCCACTCGCTGCAATCCGACTCAATAAACGGAGCCAGTTCCGGCCGCCCCAAACAGTGCAGACTGCGGGCGGCAATCACCTTGCCGGTTCCTTTATCGGCGCACACCAGCACCGGTAAATTCCCTTTGGCCAAAAGATCCATCCTTTGATCCAACTGGCGCAATGCTTTGCTGTTACCGATCCAGAAACTTTGATCGCCATAAACATGAATCGCGCGATAGCGCGTTTGGTAGCGGCCAATGGTACGAACAATTTCATCGGCTACCAATGTCAAATCTTTCAACAATAGGTCGCGCTTGATGGTGCCTTGCGGCCGGCATTGCGCAACCAAATAACCCAGACGCTGGCCATTGCCCTGGGCGACTTTAAAATCGAGCGGCAAACTGAAGGTGGTATCCGCCTTAAAGTTGGCAAAGGGCGCTGTGATAGTATCCTGTGAGGAAATAATGAATTCCTCCACCTGCCCGACAGCCGCCACTTGCAAGTCGCGCTCATCATTCACCAGCAATAAATGGCGATACCCCTGATGGGTGACGCAACGCAAAGTCACAGCAACCTGGGCGAGATTTAAGCGTTCGCAGGCCGCACGCATAATAATTTTGGTCAGCGTAATAAAGCTTTTATTGAGCGGCACCCACTTGGCTGTGGATGATTGATTGAATTTATGAATAGCGCGCGCAACCGGCTTATGGGTGGTAGAAGCTCTAAACAGACCAATCATAGTCACAACCCCGTGCTACCATTCGCGCATTTCAGGTTCATCGCGCATCAAGGACAATAGGAAATCATCGCCATCTTGTGGCAATCTATAGCCCGGCTCGATAATTGCCTATTACACAGAATTACAACTACCCTGAAAGAATTAACAAGCAGGCCCCAGCGTCTGTATTAAAGGATCATCACCGGAGCCAGGAACTAGCACCCCACTACGCTGCGCCCGCATTTGTCTGCAAAGAGATTGCAAACAAAGAGATTGCACATAAATAAATCGTTGCACGGAAATTGTTATGGCCTATTTGCTGGATGTCACCGCAGAGACCTATTTTCCGCTGGCGCCCCACCACACTTTTGGTCGGCTGGCGACCAGTGTCGATACCCACATAGATAAACCCTATGTGTCCAAATTGCATGCGGCCATTGAATGGAATGGCCGCCAGTGGCGCATTAAAAACCTCGGCCTCAACGGCACCTGGATTAATGGCGTCAGCCTCGGCCAGGGTGACAGCCGCGATCTGGTTGCCGGCGATGAAATTCATTTTGCCGAGCAAAGCGACCCGGGTTTTAAAGTGATCGATATTGCCGCGCCGGCCGATATGCTCTGGCCGCTCGACCAAAATCCGCTGCACACAGCGCCGATTTATTTAAGCCGCTACCATTTGCTGCCCGATGCCAATACCCCGGAGCTGGCGCTCTATTTCAATGAAGACTCACAACAATGGCGGCGCGAGCCATTGCATCAACAGCACGAGGAGCCGATTGAATTAAACGACGGCGACCTGGTGCAATTTTCCAACAGCCATTGGCAATTTGTGCGCGCCCAAATTGTTGGCCCCACGGAAGCCAAGGCCTCACGTCATATCAACGATTACGAATTCATTTTTAATATGAGCCTGGATGAAGAAACCACCCAGCTCGAATTGCATCACCAGCAAACACTGGATCTCGCCGTGCGCACCCATCACTACCTGTTGCTGCAACTCGCCCGCCACCGCGCGGAAGATGCAGCGCGTGGCCTGGACAGCAGAAGCCAGGGTTGGGTGTATGCCGATCAACTCGCGGCAGAATTGGGGCTGGACAGCACCCACATGAATATCCAGATTTTTCGCGCACGCAAACAACTGGCCGACTCGCTCCCCGATGCACTGGGGCAGCAATGCCTGCTGGAGCGACGCGGCGGCAAGATTCGTTTTGGTTGCGAGAAATTTAAAATTTACAAAGGCGACAAGCTCACCCTCGCCTCATCCTGCTGCACCCAATAATTGGCTAATGAGTGACTGATGACCCAGGCAACACCCGATAACACCAGTGCCGAGCTACCCCGCCTGGGGCACTATCAATTGCAGCAATGCATTGGGCGCGGTGGTATGGGTTTGGTGTACCGCGCGCGCGATACCCGGCTGGAACGCGAAGTTGCCATCAAATGCCTGCGCACCGAGTTATTTGAAGCCCACTATATTGAACGCTTCAAACGCGAAGCGCTGCTGCTCGCCAAATTAAATCACCCGAACATCGTCCAGATTTACGATTTCATTGAAGAGCCGGAACAACTGGCGCTGGTGATGGAATTGGTGGATGGCCAAAACCTGCACACTTATTTGCGCGAACACATTGCCCCCATCGCACAACGGTTACAGTGGCTGGCGCAAATCAGTGAAGGTCTTGCGGTGGCGCACGACGCCGGCATTATTCACCGCGATTTAAAAACTGAAAATATCCTGATCAACAAACGCGGCCAGGCCAAAATTACCGACCTGGGCATCGCCAAATCGCAAGACTTTAAAGGAACGCTCACCGATCACGTGGCCGGCAGTTATTGCTCCATGTCGCCCGAGCAGGCATTGGGTGAAGCCATCACCTTTAAAAGCGATTTGTTTTCGCTCGGGATTCTCGCCTACCAATTACTCTGCGGCACACACCCCTTCGGCGACACCAGCAACAAATTGCAAACCATGCAGCGGATCATCTCCCATCCGCCCACTGCACCCCAGCAACACAACCCGGATTTACCGGCAGAATTTATTGACCTGCTCGGCCAACTGTTATCAAAAGACCCGGACAAACGCCCGGATAATACCCACTGGGTAGCGGCGCAATTTGAAAAGTTGAAAGATCTGGGTTGGCGAGAAGAATCCCTCACCGACGACACCCAAGCGCTGGCCATGCCCGTGGCAGCCATCAACAAACCCGTTCGCACGCAAGATCACCCAACCTTTGAAACGCGTTTTGTTGCCGCCAATAAAATGCAACCGCACTCGCGCGGGCAACGCATTAAACATTATCTACGCGAAAATAAAATTAGCGCCGGTGTTGGGTTATTTAGTGTTTTGATTATTGCCGCTGTTGCGATTTGGCAACTACCACTTAGGCAAGTGCCAGATGAACAAACCGTAACAGATGGAACTACCGAAACCAGCGAACCCTCCGAGCCCTATTCACAAACCCGCGAATTCAATAGAGGTATTGAGGCACTAAAACAATTTGATAGGCCGGGCAGTTTGGATACTGCTGAAAAAAGTTTTAGCAACATTCTTTCAAACACACCAAATAACGCTGCTGCCGTTGCTGGTTTATCGCTGGTATACAGCTACAAGTTCAGAGGAGACAGCGAAGACCCCATCTGGTTACAAAAAGCAGATGCCAGCGCACAACAAGCGCTGCAATTAAATGCGCAACTTGCTCTGGCTCATGTAGCACTTGGGCAAGTTCTCATCATTAAAGCTGCGTATGACAAGGCCGTTACTGAGTTTGAACAAGCTTTAAAGCTTGAACCTACTAGTATTTTTGCATGGAACGGCAAAGTTTTGGCACTGCGCTCTGCACAGCGCTATGACGAGGCCATTCAGGTTGCACAGCAAGGTTTACAGCAGTTCCCACAGGAGCGACTGTTCGCCGATGAGTTAGGTGGTGTTTATATAGCGCAGAATAATTACGCAAAGGCAGAAGAAGCATTTCGATTAAGTATTCAACTACAACCCGATGCTGTTGTAGCCTATGCGTACTTAAGCTGGGCCTTGACGTACCAAAACCGTGCCGATGAAGCATTGCAAACTTTGCAACAGGGACTGCAAATACGCTCCAGCGAGCAGCTACATGGAAACCTTGGCACGGCATTATTTATACAAGGAAATTATGTGGGTGCCGCAGCCTCCTTTGAGGCAGCAGTCTCCCCCAGTAAAGGCAATCCTAATAGCCACCTTGCATGGGCTAATTTGGCTGACACATTGTTATGGATTCCTGGACGTGAAGCGGAAGCAAAAAAAGCTTACACCAAAGCGCGTGAGTTATTGGCACCACTCTTAGCGCGCAGAAAAGAAGACGTCACTCTTATGTCACGTATGGGGTTGTATTCCGCTCGCTTGGGTGATCGCACACAAGCCGAACCTTTGTTAGTGCGTGTAATGGCACTTGCGCCAAAAAGTGCTAGTGTTCATTTTCGTGCGGGCTTAGCTTATGAGTTGTTAGGTGAGCGCGGCGCGGCAATAGCAGCCCTCACCAAAGCCGTAGAACTAGGTTACCCGTTAAAGCTGATTCAAGCAGAACCCGACCTTTTAGACTTACGTCGCGCAAGCGGCAGTTTTTAAACTGTTCACAAAAGGATTCACTATGCCCAAGAAAACCAAGAGTACCCAGAACACCCAATATACTTTCACATTGCTCTTCCCGAAGAGGATAAAAGGCAGCGAAGTTACGCAAGTGGATTATCAGGTAACAGGGGTTCCGACAATTACGCCCCCGCTACCACAAAATAAAATGCCTGCTGAATTTAAAGTGGGTGACACACTGACGTTTACCTACCAGAACGCGAATCCCGATGTAACTGTTAGAAGCAGTTTGCTTACTCAATACAATGTTGAAACCTCGCAAAAAGAAACCGACGAAGACTTTATCGATCAATTTGATGAACCCATTGCCATTACCAACGAGTTTATAGGCACCTGGATATTCCATTTATTAGGGATGTACAAATACAAAGGCAAACGTGCTGCATACTACCTTGATCCTGAATTTACTGGCGGCCAATAACCAGAAGTATTATTACCATACATGCACTCGCTTATTCAGGAGTGCACTGCCATTTCATCCAGTGATCTAACCAATCACTCTTCTAATCTTCTGTACCCCTGCACAATCAAATCGCAAGGCGCCACATTGCGGAGCAATGTTTTTACTGCAAAGCATGTTTATTGACGAATAATTGCATTCAGCCTAATCTCTACTGGCATTCATTTTTACCCAATAGAAAGGAATGCACAGCCGTTCAATTATCTCAATCCATTTAAAAGAGGATTTTTTATGGGCAATGCAAAAGTAAAACCAGCCGTAACGAAGAAACTAGTACCATCATTTATCAAAAGACTTACAGAAGCTTTAATGGTTAAAACGGGAATTAAGTCAGGCCCTGAATTTACAGGTGGGACCTAAGGGCAACCTTCAACGTTAGTAATTTTTAGGTTTCTTTATTTACAGCTATATAAAGGACGCAATCATGAACGAGAAAAAAGTTACGCGCGGCACTGCAAAGAAATTTTCACCATCCCGTATCGTAAAAAATCTGACTGAAGCATTGATGGTTAAAACCGGGATTAAGGCTGGGCCTGAAGCAACGATCCGCCCTTAATACGGTAGCATTACTACTTCGCAGCACTCGCTTACTCAGGAGTGCACTGCAATTCCCTCCAGTTACCCAACCCCCTCTTCCAATTTTCCGCACTTCTGCACCGTTAAATCGCAAGACGCCACATTGCGGAGCAATGTTTTTACTGCACGGGATGTTTATTGACGAATAATTACATTCAGCCTAATCTCTACTGGCATTCATTTTTACCCAATAGAAAAGGATGCACAGCAGTCCAATCATTTCAATCCATTTAAAAGAGGAATTTTTATGGGAAATAAAACAGTAAAACCAGCCATAACCAAGAAACTAACGTCATCATTTATCAAAAAACTTACAGAAGCATTGATGGTGAAAACCGGGATTAAATCTGGCCCTGAATTTACGGGTGGGCACTAGAGACAATCCCAAAATTCGCCACCTCTCAGATTTCTTCATTTGCATTGATACAAAGGACACAATCATGAACAAGAAAAAACTTACCCGCAGCACCGCAAAGAAGTTTTCGCCGTCCCGTATAGTTAAAACACTAACCGAAGCGTTGATGGTTAAAACTGGAATTAAATCTGGCCCTGAATTTACTAGCCATTAATTTAAACCTATGAAATTTTCAGTCTTCTCGATTAGCGCTTATTGAGGTACTTAACTATGAGCAATAAAAAAGTTACCAGCAGTACAGCAAAGAAATTTTTTCCGTCACGCATCGTAAAAAAACTTACCGAAGCGTTGATGGTGAAAACGGGGATTAAATCTGGCCCTGAGGCAACCTTCAGGTAATAAGTGAACCTGTCACTCGCGAACCTGCGTATATCGCAGGTTCGTTTTTTTAATGCACATCAAATACTGGCTTTCTCTCTCTTAACCATTACCATTCGTTCAATCAAAGAGCATGCATCAGCAATTGCATTGCTTTCCCGGACATCCGTTGAATATTTTTTCAAAACACTATTGTCCTGTGCTTGAGCGATTAGTGAGGCCAGAATAGGCGCAACAGTTTCTGCGGTAAAAAATTCTGGTAGCACATAGGCGCCCAACCCTAATTTGGCAATGCGATTGGCATTGTCCGGTTGGTCGTATTTGATGGGGCGAATT
>JAGKXA010000108.1 GCA_021151615.1 Cellvibrionaceae bacterium
ACTCTAAAGGGTTATATTCAATCGCTGGGTTGCACTCGAAAGGATCGTTAAATTTTAAAGCATTTGAAAAATAAAGCTGCCTATCACGAAACATATTTTCTATTCGGTCTTTTGATTTATCATCAAATGATCCAAAATTTCTATATTTGTATGCTGAACCTGAATAATGCACGACTGAATGCATGAATCCTACCTTGTAAAAACCTATTAGATTGCACCAACTATGTAACCCACAGGGTCTTTGGCTTGTATTAACTCAAAAAACCTAGCTTTTGTGCTGAAGTAATTGTGGAGTTATACAGAGCAACCAACCTGAATTAATTGTCGCTGTGTATTTAGTTTGCTTTCGCTTTGATCAATCAGCCGCACTTGAAAACCCGTTGGGGTTCGCAAGCTCACCGCCAACCTACGGGTGTACCTTGCTGAACGGGTTCATTATGAGCGGAGTGCAGAAAAGCCAATTTAAGACCATAGCAACTTTTCGCACTAATCTGAATTACATTCCGTTACCCAGTGGCTTGCCAATCTTCTCCTTTTCTCGCGGCTGACACAATTGCAACAATTCTTTTTTTTCGCGGCATAGTTCTGACAACTTCGGAGCCTAAGATGGCTACATGAACGAACGGCAAGGATGTCGGGCAAGTAAAAGGAAACTTTGTTCACTAACTTCCGAAAGGAAACTCAAACTGGCTTGCCATAACGGCAAGTAAACTGAAATTTTTTTGCGAGGATGCAATCATGTTGAAATCTAAATCTGTTCTGTTTACCGCGTTGTTGTTGGCTACCCAATTTGCTGCTGCCGGTGGTCTTATTATCGAAAAGCAAGCCACTCCACCTTTTGATCAATCACCTGATGGTTCAGTGATTCTGGAAAACCAGGTTGATAATGGCGGTGTGATTTTGGAGAAAGGGATTATTGTGCAAAACCAATTAGCCGGTGGCGTGGTTCTTGAGAACACCTCTGATACTCAGGATGCGGGTGGTGTAATTCTGGAGAAATCCCCGGTACTGGAGCGCGGTGGTATCAAGCTGCTGAGCGGGGTTGCCATGCCTGACCGTCAATTGGCAGGTGGTTTGATTGTCGATCGCCATTTCGCGGGCGGCCTGATCATTGATCGCCACGGTAGAAGTGCTTAAGCGCGACTCCAGTGTAGGGCTTAGCTCACTAAACACTGCTATTGAAGACCGCCGCTTCCGGGATGGAGGCGGCGGTTTTTTTATTGATTTTCAATAGCCAATAAAGATTGCAGACTGACGATCGATAAATTTTATATATTGAGTGCATGGCGATATGCAATTAGCCTCATGGCGCCCAACTCCCTAATCTGTGCCCGTCGAATCAATTAACCCCACAGACTCAGGAGTATTACTCATGGCTAGCATCAATTCAGAAGTTAAACCCTTTAACGCCCAGGCCTACCATCAAGGCAAATTCGTTCCCGTGAGCGAGGCTGACCTGAAAGGCAAGTGGTCTGTAGTGTTTTTTTACCCGGCGGATTTCACCTTTGTATGTCCGACCGAATTGGGCGATCTGGCGGACAACTACGCCGAATTTCAAAAGCTGGGTGTGGAAATTTATTCGGTTTCTACCGATACCCACTTCACCCACAAAGCCTGGCACGACAGTTCCGAAACTATCGGCAAAATCCAATACCCAATGATCGGCGACCCAACCGGCACCATCACCCGCAACTTCGGTGTGATGATTGAAGAAGCGGGTCTGGCGGATCGCGGTACTTTCGTAATTGATCCGGAAGGCAAAATCCAAATTATCGAAATCAATGCGGGCGGTATTGGCCGCGATGCATCGGAACTGCTGCGCAAAGTAAAAGCCGCGCAATATGTAGCGAATCATCCTGGTGAAGTGTGCCCGGCAAAATGGAAAGAAGGTGAAGCGACTTTGGCCCCATCGCTCGACCTGGTCGGCAAGATCTAATCAACGCTTAAAAGCTCAAGCAACTGTCAGTAAATCCCTCCCAGCCTCCCTTTTTCAAAGGGAGGAGTTGGACTTCGCTCTTTACTCGGTGGAGCAGTTTGACTCCCCTCTTTGAAAAAGAGGGGCTGGGGGAGATTCAAATCTTTTGGAGTACACACCATGTTAGATGCCGCTATCAAAGGCCAACTCAAAGCCTATTTGGAAAAATTGCAACGTCCCATCCAACTGGTGGCAAGTCTGGATGACAGCGCAAAAAGTCTGGAGTTAATTACTCTGTTGCAAGAAATCACCAGCCTGTCTGACAAGGTGAGTTTGATTGATCATGGCGTTGCTAAGTTGCGTCCATCTTTTTCGGTCGCTGCACGAGATGAATCGCCACGTATTCATTTTGCGGGCATTCCCATGGGGCATGAATTTACCTCGCTGGTACTGGCACTACTGCACAGCGGCGGTCATCCACCGAAAGTGGATGCAAAGACCATTGAACAAATTAAAGCGATTGACGGCAAATTTCATTTTGAAGTGTTTGTCTCGCTCTCCTGCCACAACTGCCCGGACGTAGTTCAAGCCGTTAATTTACTGGCAGCGATTAATCCGAATTTTTCCGCCACTATGATCGATGGTGCGCTCTTTCAAGATGAAGTTGAGCAGCGCAAAGTCATGGCGGTTCCCAGTGTCTATTTGAATGGTGAACATTTCGGCCAGGGCCGCATGACGTTGGAAGAAATCATCGCCAAAATTGATACGGGTGCGTCCGAACGCGATGCCAAAGCGCTCAGTGAAAAAGATCCGTTTGATGTATTGGTTATTGGCGGCGGCCCTGCCGGTGCTGCAGCGGCAATTTATTCTGCGCGCAAAGGGATTCGCACAGGTGTAGTGGCTGAACGCTTCGGCGGTCAGGTACTGGATACCGTCGGGATTGAAAATTTTATTTCGGTAAAAGAAACCGAAGGCCCCAAGCTTGCGACAGCGCTGGAGCAACACGTTAAAGAATATGACGTGGACGTAATGAACTTGCAAAAAGCCGCGCAAGTTATTCCTGGTGATAATCCCGGCGATTTAATTGAAGTGAAACTGGCCAGCGGCGCAAGTTTAAAAAGCAAAAGTATTATTCTCGCCACTGGTGCCCGTTGGCGCGAGATGAATGTGCCCGGTGAGAAAGAATATCGCGGCAAAGGCGTCGCCTACTGCCCACACTGCGATGGCCCGCTATTTAAAGGCAAGCGCGTTGCGGTCATCGGCGGTGGCAACTCCGGTGTGGAAGCAGCGATTGATTTGGCGGGAATTGTTTCTCAGGTAACCCTGATCGAATTCGATGCAAAGCTGCGCGCTGATGCAGTGCTACAACGCAAATTATTCAGCCTACCCAATGTGACAGTAATTACCGAAGCGCTGACTACGGAAGTGGTGGGCGATAGTCAAAAAGTCACTGCACTGAAATACAAAAGCCGCAATACCGATGACATAGCAACTGTGGAACTGGAGGGTGTTTTTGTACAAATTGGTTTGTTGCCCAATACGGATTTCTTAAAAGATACCGTGCAACTAAGCAATCGCGGTGAAATTGAAATCAATGCACGCGGCGAAACCTCAGTGCCTGGTGTGTTTGCCGCTGGTGACTGTACCAACGTGCCTTACAAGCAAATTATTATCGCCATGGGTGCAGGTGCTAGTGCATCGCTGGGGGCGTTTGATTATTTGATTCGCACTAGTGCGCCGGTTTGATATTGTATTTACAGTGATTTGATTCGTTATTAACACGCGCAACAGGATGTTGCGCGTTTTTTGCCAATATTTGGCTTTAGATTTCGATATGCAGTTGCTTGGTGTTATTGCTATTCATGGCAGCAAGTTCTTGCTTAAACGCTTCCACCAAATAATTCACATCCTCTGCTGGACGTGCGGCGATGCGGAAATACTGTTCGCTGGAACCCAGTTTGTTGCCACAGTTGCGAATAAAGCAGCCGTGGTATTGCAGCATGCGATCGCGCAATTCTTTGCCATTAATGTCATCGCGTAATTTAACGAAAATAAAATTGGAGTGGGTCGGGTAGACGATGAACTCGGGCAATTCTTCAAAGCGCTCGGATAAATAAATTGCATCGGCAATCGTTTTTAAGCGGCTCTCGTGATACGTCTGATGTTCGTCTTTAATCAGGTGCAACAGCATCTCGGTAACGCCGTTGACATTCCAATAGGGCAGGTGTTTGCGCAGCTTCGCGATATTGTTCTCATTGCTAATCGCAAAGCCCATGCGCAAGCCGTGCAGACCCACATTTTTCCCCAAGCTTTTTAATACCCAGACGTTTGGGTAATTGGCGACATCATTTTTAATAGATGGCGGTTCTTCGCCAGAAAAATCGATAAAGGATTCATCGATTACAATAGTGTCCAGTTCGGGCAGTGCGGCGAGAATCTGCAAAATTTCTTCGCGCGACAACATGGAACCTGTGGGATTATTTGGGTTGCAAATCACAAGGTTGCGTGCTCCGGATTTTTTCACTTCAGCAATTAATGTTTCAGGTGAGGCATATTGGTTGTTTGCATCTTCATAGCGATAGGTGTGCAGATTAATTCCCAAGCCTTGCGGCTCTTCAATCCAGCGACCAAAGGAGGGTACGGGCACGAACAGGCTGTCTTTAATAAACAGCGAATTTAGCCAGGAAATAATTTCGGTGGAGCCGTTGCCTGCAATAATCGTGGCTGGGTTATTGATGCCGGAAAACTGTGCGATATTTTCGGCGATGCTCTCGTTTGAGCCGGGGTAGTATTTCAATGCGTAGACGATGCGTTCCTGCAATTTATCCATTACCGATTGTGGTGGAAAGTAAGGGTTAACCGGGATGCAGTAATCGCGTAAACCGTTTATTTCGTTAAATTGTTTGGTGAGACTGGCAAAGGAAGGGTTGTGTGTTGTTTTGGCAAACAAGCTGGTATCAAATTGTGGTGTTGCTGATGCTGGTGTGTTGTTCATGGCAAGGATTTCCAGTAGACCTGAGTCTTACCGCATCCGGGTTAATGATACCGCTGTTAACTGTCAGGAATTGTATTGTTGTTTGTCAGAAATCTTGCGCGCAGCAAGGCGCATAAAACATGATTGGCAAAACGGAAAGCAACAATGGGGATGCGTTGGTAATCAGGTAATTATTATTAGTGTTAGCGAGCCAGCGAAATGTTTTCCGCCAGGCTCGCCGCGCAATTTACTGGATTCATCATGCGTGCGCAAAATATTGCGCACGATTTGTGACTCGGTTCATTAGCAGGTGAAGAATAGATATTCGTGCTCTTATGAATCACGCGTTGCTATTCAAATTGATACTCAGGCTGCTGCGAATTTATCTGATGCAGGTGAAAACCAATGGCGACTGGTCTGCGCTTTGCGTAACAGTCGCTGCAACTGGGCAAGTCCTTCCGACCAGTCGCCTAAATTAGAAGCGCTATTGATATGGCCCACGTTTTTAAAACGCAGATAATCAGCGCCCCACAATAACGCCCAGTAAGCCGCCTTGGCTTCCGTCAGCCAGGGGTCATTGCTGCTGGCAATGATCTGGGTTGGCACCGGCAGCGGTTGTTGCGGCAACTGCGCCGCTATCTGGAATTTATCCGGATCCGCAGGTGCCACCAAAAATAACGCGGTAATTTTGTCCGGAAATTCTTGTGCAATACTTGCGCTTGCGAGGGTGCCAAAACTGTGGGCAATAATTACTACCGGCTTGTCAGCATTTTGTAGTTGCGCGCGAATCCCCTGTTTCCACTTTTCCAAATCGGGTGTGTCCCATTCCGCGAGTTCAATACGTTTACTGTTGGGGAGTTTGGCTTCCCAGCGGCTCTGCCAATGCTGCTCATCACTATTGCGCAAGCCGGGCACAATCAATACCGGCAGGTCGCGCAGTGCTTGAGGGAAAAACGAATTGACGCTGGACATATTGCTGCCTCCACAAGTTGATGGGCGCAGCTTAGGGATTTTTGCCCCGCTTGAAAAAGAATTGTTTTTTCTTTGCTTATATCGAAATTTTGCGGGACTTAAAGTGCCTGGATCAAAGCTGTGTAAACGCCAGGGCAATACCGGCGGCAATTAGCGCTCCACCGGAGATGCGATTAAACCAGCGTTGGTGCAGCGGGGATTTTAGCCAGCGCATAATCGCGCTGCCACCCAGGGCGTAAATCGCCATCCAGAGCAAATCGGTTAGCAGGAAAATGGCGGTTAGCAGCGCGAACTGCGCGGGCATCGGCTGGTGGATATCGATGAATTGGGGGAAGAGGGCGCCGAAGTAAATTAACCCCTTGGGGTTGGTTATGGCCACCAGCAGGGACTTCCAAAACAGGTGGCTGCTGCGCACGGGTGGCACATCCTCTTGCAAGTTATGCGGTCTGGCCAGGATTTGCTCCGCCCCCAGATAGACCAGATAAGCGGCTCCTATCCATTGGATCAGCTTGAAGATCCACTCTGATTGCTCCACCAGCAACCCCAACCCAATCGCCGATAACAGCATGAGCGCCAGGTTTCCTGCGCTGGCTCCAAGCATGGTGTAAATGGATTTTGCAAAACCAAAGCGGCCTGCATCGGCCATGCACGACAACATCACCGGGCCGGGGCTGGCCGAGACGATAAAGGTGAGGGTGATAAATAGCCAGAGTTGTTCGATAGAAATCATTTAATGAAAGTGCAAGTCGGGTCGTCTGCAGTGTAACAGAGCGGCCAGCAGAGGCGTTAAAGTCTTCTATACTCAAGCGATTAAGGTTGCTGAGTAAAAAGGTGTTTGGTATGGCATGTAACAATATCTCCAGTGCAATCCGGGTTTTGGAAGGGTTGCAGGCAGGTTTGGATCAGGCGTATTGGGAAGCCAATAGCCTGGATCGCAAAGATTTTTTTTATGATCTCATCAGCGCTTTGCACGCCGAACTTTCCGAGTTGGGTAAATTAAGTGTACAAGATCACGATTTGGTGTACGAACCGGTTACGGAAGAGTTTCGCGCGGCACGGCCTAAGTTGGGCCGCTTGTTGAAATTAATTGATGAGTTTGCGTTGCGCTCTACCACGGCAGCGCGCCTTGATCAGTTAATTAATGAGGCAATGGTATTGATGGGGCGCGGTTCTTTGTAATTGATATAGCCATTTCTAATCAGGCGAATGTAGTTATCGCCAAATAATTTAAAAATTATCTTATAAAAACTGGCAATGATTGAAAACTGAACAATACTGAAACTACCGGTAACGGTTTCTCCCTGTGAGCTGACGGTAGTGTGTCGCGATTGGTTGGCTTATCGATTTAGGGCGGTTGTGAAGTTACCGTTGGGTTTTTTCTCTTAGCCCAGTTTGGAACTCCCCTTTATTTGTAATCTAGTATGGTCTTGGCCGGCATCGTTTTGGTGTCGGCTTTTTTTATGCTGAAAATTTCGGTTCTATTTTTCACGCTCATTTTTGATGGTAGTTAATGATGAAAAAAATTGCTGTTATGACGTTATTAGCTTGTGCAGTTATGCGTGCTTATTAATGAAGTGCTTATCTGCAGGTGGAATTAGTTAAAAATATTATCGTCACCGGGAAATGCACCCGATTTTACATCGGCCACATATTTTTGCATGGCCCCGGGGATATCATTCGCTTCCAATAAAAAGTTTTTGGAAAATTTGGGTGGCTGTTCGGTGAGCCCGAGAATATCGTTAATCACCAATACCTGCGCATCGACATCACGACCTGCGCCTATGCCGATAGTGGGAATGGCAATTTCACGGGTGATCTGCGCGGCGAGTGCCGCAGGCACACATTCCAGCACCAGCAAGTCGGCGCCGGCTTGTGCGAGTAATCTGGCATCGGCAAGAATTTTTTCGGCACCTTCCTGATCGCGCCCCTGCACGCGGAAGCCGCCAAATTTATTGACTGATTGTGGTGTTAATCCCAAATGCGCACAGACAGGCACTCCGCGCTCGGCGAGCATGCGCACTGTGTCGGCCAGCCAGGCACCGCCTTCAAGTTTAACCATGTGCGCACCGGCTTGCATGATGCGCATGCAATTGCGCATAGCGTCTTCCGGTGTGGCATAAGTCATAAACGGCAGGTCACCAATAATTAAGGATTTTTTATTGCCGCGTGCCACTGCTTCCACGTGATAAATCATTTGTTCCATGGTGACGGGAATGGTGCTGTCGTAACCCAATACCGTCATGCCGAGCGAATCGCCAATCAATACCACTTCAACACCGCAGCGCTGTGCCATAGCGGCCATGTGCGCGTCGTACAGTGAAATCACCACAAATTTTTCACCGCTACTTTTTAATTTATTGAGCGTGTTGATGGTGACGCTTTTGGTGAGTGCAGTATTCGCGGTAGATGTTTGGTGGATGGTTCCGTAAGGCATGGCAGTTCTCGCGTTGAGAAAAACAATTAGAGTGCAGGCACTGGATTGTAGTAGTGGCGTCCGCTTTTGATGGTGAGGATATATTCCACCAACTGTTTAAAGTGGTCGCGATTCTTCGCCAGATTTAAATCCTTGGCATTGACAATCAGCAGTGGTGCGCCATCGTAAAAATGGAAAAATTCAGTATAGGCGTCATTGAGTGCTTTGAGATAATCGACACTTATATACTGCTCGGCGCTGATGCCGCGTTGGCGAATGCGATCGAGCAGAACATCGAGTGGCGCCTGCAAATAAATCACCAGATCAGGTTTGGGGGCATCTATCACCAGTTTGTCATACACCTGGCGATAAATAGTTAATTCGTCGTCGTCCAATGTTACTCGCGCAAAGAGTTGATCCTTTTCAATTAAAAAATCAGCCACGCGTACCGGCTCGAAAATATCGTCTTGCTTTAAATTTTGTAATTGATTGGCGCGCTGGAACAAAAAGAACAATTGTGTTGGTAGTGCGGTGGATTTGGGGTCGCGATAGAAGCGTTCCAGAAACGGATTTTCTTCCGGCTGCTCGAGCAGCATATCGTAATTGAACAAGCGGGCAATATTGCGCGCGAGCGTGGTTTTGCCCACACCGATACAGCCTTCCACAGTGATATAGCGCGGCAGTTTGGTGTTGGTGAGGTCAAGGCCTAGTTCTTCAAAGACAGCGTCCACAGTAACTCCTTGCGCCGGCTAGCAATCCTCTGGCAAACGTATCAGGCCTTCGGGGGGGCACTGGCTGAGCAGGGTTTGCAGGGATTGACCATCCGGTAGTTGTAAGTTCGGGTCTATATCAGCCAGCGGGTAGAGTACAAAGCCGCGCTGGGTCAGGTAGGGGTGGGGTACGTTCAAGCGTGGGTGCTGGATGCTTTCATTACCATAAAGTAGCAAATCCAGATCCAGTGTACGCGGCCCCCAATGTTGCAGTCTTACGCGTTGGTGCGCTTGTTCTATGGCTTGCAGTGCATCCAATAAAGCCAACGGGGCGAGGCGGGTCTCCAACTGTGCCACTGCATTAATGTAATCAGGCTGCTCCGGGCCTATGGCGCGACTTTGGTAGAGTGCTGAGCGAGCAATCAGGCGAGTATCAGCCAGTGAGCCCAGCTCCAGAAAAGCGCGGATAACCTGATCCCGCGGGTTCTCCAGATTACTGCCCATACCTACATAGGCCAACACCATGGGTTATTCGTTCCCGCTGCTGGCTGTATCGGTTTTGGGTTTGCGCGGCCCCCGGCGACGGCGTGGTTTGCTGCTGCCGGTTTTGGCTCCCTGGCGGGCTAATTCTTTCACCATTTGCTCGCGCTCTTCGTCGTTGGCTGTTTGGTAATTAGTCCACCAAACTCCCAGGCCATCCAGTGCTTCGCCAGCGGCTTCGCGCATTAGCAAGAAGTCGTAAGCAGCGCGGAAGCGAGGGTGATCCAGAGTGCGCAGGGCGCGCATGCCCAGGCGATTGGGCAGGCGTTGCTGTAGATCCCAGATCTCGCGCATGGGAATCAGGAAGCGCTTGGGAACAGCCGTCCGGGTTAATTGTTGGTTGATCGCATTGGTGCCAGCTTGAGCCCAGGCCTGCGCAGGCGTCGTTTGCCCTGATAGCAACTTGTATTGCTGCTGCACGGCAGGCCAGAGCAGCGCGGCATAAATAAACGCCGGCGTGACGGTTTTGTCTGCACGGATGCGCTTATCGGTATTAATCATGCATTGTTCGATCAGGTTTGCGCCTATCTCGTCATTGGCTTTGAGTGCGGTATCTGTACCGGGAAAGAGATGTAACAGCAGGTCGTATTCGCGCAGCAGATTAAAAGTTGCTGTTGCCGAACCGCCCAGGAAGAGTTTTAGGACTTCTTCAAACAGGCGTGCATCAGACACATTCAGCAGTAAGCTGCCCAGCTCGCGAATCGGTTTGGCCGTTTTTGGCTCTATGCTAAAGCCCAGCTTGGCGGCAAAGCGCAGGGCGCGCAGTATACGTACCGGGTCTTCCTTATAGCGTGTAGCAGGGTCGCCGATCATTCGCAGGGTTCGACTTTTGAGGTCTTCCACCCCTTTGCAGTAGTCGATAACCGAAAAATCCTTCAAGGTGTAATAGAGGGCGTTGACGGTAAAGTCGCGACGCATGGCATCGGTTTCCAGGGTGCCGTACACATTGTCGCGCAATAACATGCCATCTTCGCTGCGCGCTGCGTGCTGGGAGCTGTCGTCGTGATGGCCACGGAAGGTCGTAACCTCAATCACTTCGCGCCCCATGCGCACATGGACTATCTGGAAGCGGCGCCCAACAATGCGGGCACTGCGGAACAAACGCTTAACTTCTTCGGGTTTGGCGTTAGTCGCGACATCAAAATCCTTGGGATGATTGCCGAGCAGCAAATCGCGCACGCCGCCGCCGACGAGATAGGCTGAGTAACCCGCATCCTCCAATTGCTTGATAATCTTGATTGCTGCCTGACTGATATTTTTGCGGGATATATTGTGCTGGTCGCGCGGAATTGAGATGGCGCCATCACGGGTGGTGTGGCCAGATACTTTGCTGGAATCCTTTGAGGTGAAGAGGTTGAGCAAGCGTTTGAGCATGGTGTCTCGCTGGTGTTTAAGCAATCAGTTGCATGAAAGCGGCGAGTTTAGCAGATGATCAGGGTTTGCGACATTGCGCCAGCTGTGGGAATTTGTCGTCTATTGCTGCCTGCAGATTGGAGTTAAAACTATCAGGTTGGGGTTAACGCTATCAGAAAGCAAAACGGGAAAGCTTTCGCTTTCCCGCTGGAGGGTAGCACCGAAGTGCTGCATCTGGCATCTCAATGGGTTGCCTCCGTGGCAAACATCCAATCTCGCGTGCTATCCCATCCTGTGCCTAGTCAGTAGTCCGCTTTATTTTACTGTCTTATTGCTCTTGTCTTCTAGCGTGGTCAATCTAAGTTATTGTTTTCGTTATTGTTATTACATTCTGTTGTTATTATTTCTTGTTGTTATGTTTTATTTTTTCAGTTTCTTATTGTCTATTGTTGTTATTCGTTTGTTTCAGTTTCTTATTGTCTATTGTTGTTATTTTTTAGTTTGTTACGTTTTTTATTATTTGTTGTTGTTATTAGATTTTGCGAGTTAATTCTTATTGTTTGTTTTTGTTATGGCCGACATAGAGCAGGTGTTGTGCCAATTTTAAAATACACAATAAAAACAATCGCTTAGTGTTTTTGGTGAGGCCGTTATTTCTTTTTGTTATTTCGAAGGGTTACAGATTGGTATCAAGTTTGTTACGGGTGGGTAGCATAAGTAACAGTTTTTTTACGGTAACACTCGCGTGGTTCGGGGTAACGATTTGGCATCAAAATGATAACTTTTGACGTATTTATTTGCATTTGTGTCACTGCAAACAAAAATCCCCGTCGCTTTTAGCTTAACGGGGATTTTTTTTGCTTCGAATAGTTAAAAAGGCTATTTGGCGGTTGTCGCTGTTGCTGAAGCCTTGGTTCTCGGGATGCCAAGGCGTTGACGCCGCTCCCAGAGGCACTTGCGACTGACCCCCAATTTGCGCGCAAGTTCGGTTTCGCTCATGGTGTCCTGGTGTTCAAGCACAAAGCGCTGGAAGTAGTCTTCCAGTGATAGGTCTTCGCTGGCGTCCTGACGGCTGCTGCTGCGACCCGCCAGGCGCGGCGCCTCAATCAGGGAGCTGCCGGTGTTGTCGTCCATATCGCGGCTGTCCATATCGATGGAGAGCAGGTGATCGCCAATTTCGGTGCTGTCTTCGCAGAGGATGACCGCGCGCTGCATGGCATTTTCGAGTTCGCGCACATTACCCGGCCAGTTATAGCTCATGATGGCGTCCATGGCAGCGGATGAAAGTTTAAGCTGGGGTTTGCCAAATTGACCGCAGTAGCGCTGCAATAGCGATTCGGCGATATTGATAATGTCGCGTCCTCGCTCGCGCAGTGGTGGCAGCTCCAGTTGTACTACGTTGATACGGAAGTAGAGGTCTTCGCGGAATTTGCCTTCTTTGGCGAGTTTGCGCAGATCCCGGTGGGTTGCTGCAACCAGACGCACATCCACCTTGCGCGATTCAACCGAACCCAGCGGGCGCACTTCGCCCTCTTGCAGTACGCGTAGCAAACGCGCTTGGGCTTCCAGTGGTAATTCGCCAATTTCATCGAGGAACAGTGTGCCGCCATCGGCTGCGGCTACCAGCCCCTCGCGATTGTTGGATGCACCGGTGAAGGCGCCTTTCTCATAGCCGAACAGCTCGGATTCAATCAGTGTGTCGGGGATGGCGGCGCAGTTCACCGAGATCATCAGGTGGTTGTTGCGGTTGCTCTCCTCGTGAAGGGCGCGGGCCACCAACTCTTTGCCGGTTCCGGTTTCACCGTGAATTAACACGGTGGCATTGGTGGGAGCTACTTTGTGGATGCGGTTGTAGAGATCTTGCATAACGTCACTGGCGCCAATCATACCGGCAATGGCGCTGCTCGCCGCCTGGTTGGCGGGAGCAGCTTTACTGGCTGCTTTAGCCTTGCCAATGACACGCTTGACGGCGTTGACCATCTCATCGTGGTCAAACGGCTTGGCGATATAGTCCACGGCGCCCATGCGCATGGAATCTACCGCCGAGCGAAGGCTTGCGTAGCTCGTCATAATCAATACAGGGGTGTCGCCCGCCAGCTTGATCAGGTCTGTGCCGGGGGCTCCGGGCAGGCGCAGGTCGCTAATGATCAGGTCAAAATCCTTGAGTTGGAATTTGGAAGTGGCTTCTTTTACCGACGGGGCTTCGCTGACCTCGTACTGGTTGCGCTCCAGCAATTTGCGCAGGGCATTGCGGATGATGGTTTCGTCTTCAACAATCAGAATCTTACTCATAGCTATCCGGGTCTTGCGTTAGGTGTTACGGTCTGACCCGGGGTTGGCCGGGTCGCGAGTTCATCCTGTCAGGCGTCCATGAATGCATCAAGATGGCGTGGCAATGTTATTACGAATTGTGCGCCACGGTTGTGAACCGGGTCGGCGGGACTGATGATGTCCATATGGCCGCTGTGGTCTTCAATAATGCTGTAAACCATGGCCAAGCCCAAACCCGTACCTTCACCCGGTTCTTTGGTGGTGAAGAAGGGTTCGAGAATTCGCTCGATCAGCTCTGGAGGGATACCGTGCCCCTCATCGGTAACAGTAACTGTTACCGAATCCTCATCTTCGTTACTTTCAAGCATAACACGCCCTTGCTCGGGGCTGGCATCCCGCGCGTTAGATAAAAGATTTATAAAAACCTGAATAATGCGTTGAGCGTCACCCGCGATGATGGCGGTTTTGGGGATGTCATTGCAGAAAAGTACCTGGGTTTTCTCTTTTTGCAG
>JAGKXA010000345.1 GCA_021151615.1 Cellvibrionaceae bacterium
GTGTTGCAACCAGTATAGAAACGGCGGATAGCTACTCTCTTTATGCTTGGAGGCTGTGGTTGAGGGTTATTGACTATAGGTCGAGAATCAAGGTGGGAAAGAAAATATTAGCGACTTTGGCGGTAGGTGGTAAAAAAATGCTTGGGTCGATTGAGTCTTAACGAAGGAGTAATAGTCATGCATTGCAGTAGCTGTAAAAACACCCAATTAGAACCACAAGAGCTGGAACCAGGTTTGGTGGCAGCGAGCTGTCCGTCTTGCAGCGGCGCTCTGGTATCTTTGATGAATTATCGCTTCTGGGCGGATCGCTATGCTTCCACCAGTGTTGCTGAAGCTTCGGCGAATGATGCAGAGGTGAGTGAGTCTGAATCTGTTCATTCGTGCCCCAAGTGCAGCCGCTTGATGATGAAATACCAAGTCGGCCCACAGACTAACCATAAACTGGATTTATGCAGTGCTTGCGATGAGGCCTGGTTGGATAAGGGCGAATGGCAATTGCTGAAGCAGTTGGATTTGCAGGATAAGCTGCCGAAGATTTTTACTGACGCATGGCAGCGTAATATTCGCAAGCAACGCCAGGAAATTGCACTTAATGACCGCTATGAGAAATTGCTGGGCAGCGAGAGCTTCAGCAGAGTCAAGGAATTTCGCGATTGGTTGCTAGAGCAACCCAATAAAGACGCAATCAAGCAATACTTAATTTCACACCAGGATTAGTGACTCAGTAATATGTGCAGTATTGATAATGCAATACTGCAATAACTGTTTTAGTTTTCTGTTGCAGCGGTTTCAGTATTTTTTGGTTCGACTGTGAGTTGCTCCTGATTTAAATGAATCTGCAGCTCCAGTGATGCCACGCCCACATTAATCGACGATGTGAGTGATAGCGGCTGCTGTGCCAGTGGCCGTCCTTGTAATTCCTCAAGTGCTATTTCCAAAATCCGGTACATTTGCGCAGTCGATGCGCGCACGGCTTTCTCATTGAGTGAGTCAACACCGCTACTGACCGTACTGGTAACAGCACCTATGGCGTCACCCGTCAGTACCAGTGCCTGGTTACCAATATCTTTCATTTTGTCCAGCATAGCGCACTCCTTGTTAAATTATTTCTCTTCAATTTCATCAACATCTACTTGCCCGCTCATACGGCGCGTTAGGTGCGACCAGCACATTCCCACAGCGAGTAGAGCGGCGAGTAAGACTTCAATCACCCAGGCCATGGCGGAAATGTTGGATACGCTCAAAAATCCCCAGTACACGAATAACCAAATTAAACTCGCAAAGAGTGCGGCCAAGATAACAATCCCCACTACCCCCAGGGAATTGAGTGTGGCTTTAACATAAACGCCCCAACCAATTAACAAAATCAAACCGGCGATAACAATATAGGGGGTGATATGACTGATACTCTGATAAACCCAATGAAAGTAAGAGTAGCCGCTGGGGTTATAGCTCAGCAACACCAACAGCAGTGCAAATAAAAATCGTAACGCTATGCCAGTGCCAGTGAGGTTCATAATGAGATCCTGTTAGTAAAAAGTTAATAATAAATTTTAATCTATGCTGCCAATGCAACGTAGCGTTTGTGAACGGCTTCAGTATTGCTAGCGTTAGTGCGGCGGATACTGCGCATATTTAGTGTGCCTGCTCGATAATTGGCTGTACCAGTACCCAGGGTTTAATCACCACTGCCCATACCAATGCATCAGCATCAAACCATTGCAGCGCTTGTGTATCTTTTACCGCGTCCACTAAGCCGGAATCCATCCACTGTTTTAATTGCGCCGCGTTGTCAGCGGCGATTTGTGCCGCTACATGGGTGAGGTCAAGCGTTGGATCTACCGCAATCGCGTTGCCGCTGGCAAAAAAACGTTGCAATTCTCGCCAGTGAATTTGCGCGGTTTCCAAATTAAGTTGTTGTTCGAGTTCGTTGCTCATATTTACCTCTTACTGCGAAACATTTTTTGACCAACTCTGGCCCTCCCCAATCTCCCTCAGCTACGCGCCCCGTTTCAAAGGGAGGGAGCTATAAATTCCCCCTTTGAAACGGGGCGCGCAGCTAAGGGGGTTAGGGGGATTTTATTTACTCATCGCCCGCGCCACGCGCGAATTGCTTGGTTTACCTAAAATATTGCTGATGGTATTGCCTGCGTGAATTAATTTTTGCAAATCTATTCCGTGTTCAATACCCAAACCATTTAATAAATACACCACATCTTCCGTGGCGACATTTCCCGTGGCACCGACGGCATAGGGGCAGCCACCAAGTCCGGCAACAGAAGAATCTATTACGCTGACACCCAATTCCAAGGCCGCATAAATATTGGCAAGGGCCTGGCCATAAGTGTCGTGCATATGTACGGCAATTTTTTCGATGGGAATGGTGCGCGCGAGAATTTCCACCAGTTGTTTAATTTGTCCGGCAGTACCCACGCCAATGGTATCGCCGAGCGAAATTTCGTAGCAGCCAAGCGCAAGCAAATCATTGGCGATGCCTGCCACAATATGCGGATCAACCTTGCCCGCATAAGGGCAGCCGGCCACACAGGAAATATAACCGCGCACCGGAATTTGCTGTTGCTGTGCCGCTGCAATCAAGGTTTCAAAACGCGCGATGCTTTCGGCAATAGAACAATTAATATTTTTTTGGCTAAAGGCTTCGGATGCTGCAGCAAAAATCGCAACTTCATTAGCAC
>JAGKXA010000109.1 GCA_021151615.1 Cellvibrionaceae bacterium
GACGGCTTCATCGGGGGTGGCGGCCAGCAGGCTGTAGGCGCCGGGCAGGTCCAGCACGCGCCAGGCTTGCCCGCCGGGGGACACGAACTGGCCTTCCTTGCGCTCGACCGTCACGCCGGCGTAGTTGCCGACCTTCTGCCGGGCGCCCGTCAGGCGGTTGAACAAGGAGGTTTTACCGCAGTTGGGGTTGCCAACCAGCGCCAGGCGAATAGGGACAGCAGACATGCAGGTTTCCTGATTTAGCGATCAGTCAAAAGGTTAACAGAGCGGCCTTACTCAAGGATTGGCTCTACACAGATCTTGGCGGCTTCGGCGCGACGCAAGGCAAATTTGGTGCCGTTGACCTGCACGGCCAGCGGGTCGGCGCCCAGCAGGCCAAAGCCAATAACTTTCAAGGGCGCACCGGGCAAAAAGCCCAACTCCTTGAGACGCAAGCTGACATGTTCATCCTGTGCGCCAAACAGCGGCTGGTCGATAAGGTTAACCACGCGCACTCGCGCACCCTTGGCGCACTGGTCAAGGCGCAGGCTGGTGGTGAGGCTGGAACTGGAGACGGCGGTATTCATAAAAATAGGTCTTGGATGTAAATGAGATTGATTATTAGAAAGAATACTTTATTTGCGGCTCTGTCGCAATTTCATCCACTGGTCTTTAGCGGGCGAGGTACGCAAGGTTAACGATTCTCCAGCCGGTTGTAATCCAGAAGCGCCGCCTCTTTGGGTTGATTGAGGAAATACAATTTATGTACATGGTCGCTAAAGGCCCAAAAATCCGGGTTGCTGCGCCTTATACCATAGGTATCGCGCAGGGCGCGGTAATCGGCTTCCGAACGCATCGCCTGGAATTGGGTGACGAAAGCTTCCAGCGCTTTATTTTCCACGCGCAAAAAACTGTTGGGGTAGCTGCCCACAATACCTTGTGCAATCGTCAGGTTGTCCTCCGCTGGAATATGCCGTTTATCCTCGCCAAATAAAGAAGAAAGATTGCTGTAGGCATTGTTGTGAATCAGGGTAAATAAACCCTTGCCCGGAATTTCCAGCACTGTCGTTTGCGGTAGGAAGCTGATGGCTATACCGCTGGTGCTTTGCAGTTTTTCATAAAGCTCCAATTGCTCAGCGTTAAGCTTGTTGGTGCGAATATTGAGCGGTGATTTGCTCGCATTACCCAGATAGTCTTGCAGCTTTTGATAAAGCTCCAGCTTGGGATTTTCGCTGGTGTACTGGATATTATTTTTATCATCAAGCTGATTGATGTACAGATTCAAATAGGTTTGCAAATTGGATTCAGCGTCACGATACCAGAACGCCATTTCCTGTTGCTGGCTCTTTTTGGGCAAGAAGGTCACAAAATTCATTTCACCTTCGATACGCAAAAAATCCATGTACAAACGGCTGAGCAACTGATGCGAAACATTCCCGTAAACATCAAAACCTGCCACCAATAAATAATGAATTCGTTCCAGTAATGGATAGCCAATGACCCAGGCAGTTTTGGGTGGCTGGCCTATTAAACCCTGATGTACGCTAGCGCTGTCGCTATGACGAAAAATAGTTAGCGCGGCATTGGGGTTGGTGCCCTTATCGCCATTCCAGAAGAGATTAATATCCAAGCCATTTTTTTCCTGCGCTACCTGATTAACAATTTTTGCTTTGGCGGCGAGATATTCTTTTTGTAGCTCCGAATATTTTAGCCAGTCGGGCATTGGCATGAGCGTATTGCCTGCGCTGGCAGGTAATTGTAAGTGTTTACTATTATCTGCGAGAAATTTTTCGGTGCCTTTGGTGCTTTGATTTTCCGGTGCCAGAAAAAATACCCAGAAGTGATCTTGAATCACGTTTAAGGCAACCTGGCCGCGACATACAGGGCCTTTAATAAAATTCATAATCGTAAATTGCGCTTCATCCAGCATAAAGCGATAGCGCGCGCTGACCGGCAGGGCGGCAAAGGTGATAAAAGGATTTGCAGCCGTATCCGGATGATAGGACGGCAATTGCGCGACCTGATAATCAACCTGATAAAACAGCTTTTCCCAACGATCCATGCGCTGCTTGTTCAGCGCGTAAGGCATAAAGGTTTTGGCAACTGTGCTCGAGGGGTCGCGCCAGAGGCGATAGTAAACTTGCTGCACTTTGGGATCATCAAATGGGCGCGCGGTACTAATTCGTTGAATAGGCTCACCCGGCGGTGTGCTGGAACGCACCAGGCGAAAATAACTGCGCGGTGCTTCGGAAAAAAATAAATGTGCTAAAAAAAGATGCTCATAAATATAGCGATTGACCAGCTGTTCTTTGAGTGATGCACCGTTAAGAAACTTTTCCCAGGTAATTATTTGTTGTTGCACGCTTTCAGGAATCGCCGTTGGCGTACCCATAGCTGCACCTTGCGCCAACCAATCCATCGTCAGTTTGTATTCCTTTTCATTCAAGCCTGGCAGGCCGTAGGGCATACCCCAGAGCGGATTTTTTTTACTGAAGCCATTAAAGGTTTCGATGCTTGGGCAGGATTGGCTGTGATCCAGATTAAAGTCAAAGCTCTCTGGCAGGATTGCATCTTCTGGTAAGGGGTGCGCGTGTTTTAATTTCAGCGTTTGCGCCATCACCCCCGCATCGATATTGGCGCGGGGAGAATTGCTGCGCTCATTAATAACCGGATGAAATTTTTTCGCGCGCCATTCGGCAGTCGTTTGCGCATCCTCAAACAGGCGAGTTAGATTGGCACCCATCAAGCGCGTACCATCGTAGACTTTTTCCGGATTGGCGCCACGCAACAAACCTTCATAAGATTCAAGTTTGAGTTGACAGGGTGAATCGTAGCAACCATGGCAAACGACACAGCGCTGTTCAAGAATTGGACGCGTGTGCTGGTAGTAGCTGAGTTTGCCGGGGCTGGGACGCGTTGGCATTTCGCGCACTTTGGCTTTGCCGTAGAGCTTGTCCCACTGGGAGCCAGAAATGCTGGCGCAACCCGCAATCATCAAGAGCAAAATAATCAGGCTGGTAAACTTCATAGCGGTCCCATATTTCGTAATGATTGACAATCAAATTATCCGCGCAGTCTAGCTGAAACTGATGACAGTCTGGGCCTATCTAACCGGCAACCGGGAACCCTGTAGCATTAAGGCTGTCACCTTAAGAGCGATTGGGCCATAATTCCTTTCACTCTTCTTTAACCAAAACGCCAAGCAAAAGGGTATTAAGTATGCGTGACGATTATCAACCGCGACAAAGTTCTTCCGGTTCACTCTGGGTAATAGTGGTGCTGGTGATTATTGTAGCGGCCGCCGCCTTTTATTTTCTGCGCGACGAGGCTCCTGCTACTTCCCAAACAGTAACTACTCCGGTGGCAGTAGCGCCCCAGGCAATTGCAACCAGTAGTGCAGCCTCATCAGTTGCCGCGATAGTTGAGTACCAGCCACCCGTGCCGGTGGTGGAAGTCGAGCCGCTGCCAACGTTGAATGAGAGCGATAGCAGCATACTCGCCGCCCTGCAGCAACTGCGGGGTGAAGGCTTGTTACAGTTGCTGGTACCGCAAGAAGTTCTTCGTAAATTTGTATTGGCGGTAAACAACCTGGCCGAGGGCAAGGTGATTCATGAGTATCGGCCGGTAGTGTCACCACCTCCGCCTTTTGTGGCGGAAACCTTTTCGGTAATGATTGAAGGAACTGCGGTAGATCAGGAGCGTGTCGCTCCGGCCAACTTTCAACGCTATGAGCCCTACGTAACTACCCTCGCCTTAATTGATAGCGATGCTGCAGTGGCTGTTTACCGTCGCTTCTATCCATTATTGGAAGAAGCATTTCGTGAATTGGGGCTGAAAAAACCCAATTTCCATAGCGTGATGATTGCTGCCATCGACAATATTCTCGCTGCACCAGACGCCCAGGGGGATTTGTTATTGGTAAGACCCAAGGTGTTTTATCAATATGCAGATCCAGCGCTCGAACAATTGCCACAAACCCATAAATTGATGCTGCGTATGGGCCCCGAAAACACGCGCAGTGTAAAGGCAAGTTTGCGCCAATTAAGGGCGCGCCTGCTCAACTGATGCTGCATAGCTGGGCAGCTTATCCTGGCATCTATTTCTGCAAGAACGCCGCATAGAGTGCGGCGTTTTTGTTGGCCCCAGGTAATGTGTGTATTTTGGTAATCCTCCCTAAAAAGAATTTTTCGGCAGGTTTTGTCGTCGAAATTATCTAATTCCTTGATTTTCAATAAAAATCTACAAGAGTTACACAGGGTTCAACCCTTAACGTGTTTTTACTGTGCTTTACAAAGATGTTGACAACGTTGTCCCTCAGGAATAGTGTTGTTTCATCGACAACGTTGTCTAAATGTCGGCTAGTTGTTGAAGAGTTAGTAATTATTAAGACACACAAATTGCCAAGTCACGGGAGAATAACCATGCGTAACAAGTTAAGTGATGCGATCAAACTGGCCAATAAGAGTGCGTTGATGCTCGGTTCAGTAGCAGCAGTCACCATGATGGGTTTTGCCACCACTGCCAGTGCGCAGGATGCAGGTGCAGAGCCGGAAGAAGTTCTGGTAACCGGTATTCGCGGTGCGTTGAAAAATGCAATTGATATTAAGCGTGACTCATCAGCTGTGGTAGATGCAGTATCTGCTGAAGATGTGGGCAAGCTTCCCGACTCAGATGTGGGGGAAACTCTTGGTCGTATTCCTGGTGTATCCGTTGGCCGCCAATTTGGTCAGGGGCAGCAAATTTCTATCCGTGGCGCATCTTCACAGTACACAAGCACCCAATTGAATGGTCACTCGGTTGCTACTTCTGGTTGGTTTGATCAACAGTCTATTGACCGTTCTTTCTACTACGGCATGATGCCATCAGAAATGGTTGGTGGAATAAAAGTGTACAAATCATCGCAAGCTGATTTGTCTGAAGGCGGCATTGGGGGAACTGTTATTGTTGAAAGTCGTAAACCACTCGATTTGGATGCAAATACTGTATACGCCGGTGCTAAAGCAGGTTATGGCACTATTTCTGAAGAGTTTGATCCAGAGATATCCGGTTTGTATAGCTACAAAAATGATGATGAAACCTTTGGTGTTTTGGTTTCCGGTGCGGTTAAAAAAGCTGACTATGTTCGTGCGGGTACTGAGGTGTTGTTGGGCTGGGGGGGAAGCGTAGCTCCTTCTGCGTTCCATCAAGACCGTGAAAATACTGCGCTCAATGCGTCGGTACAATTCAAACCAACTGATGAATTGACCTTTGGTTTGGATCACATGTATCTGAAATCAGATGCAAACAATGACAATACTTCGCTGTTCCTTTTCCCTAGTGGTGATTGCAAATCTACCAATGCTGCAGGTGCATGTACGTATTGGGAAAGAGATGGTGGAACTGGTTGGAATGACCAGAATGCTTGGGCTCAAACTTGGGTTCGTGAGTCAAGTATGGACTCCAAAACTACCACTGCGGACTTCAAATTTGCGAATGATGCCGTGACTTTGGATGGCTTGATCGGTACTACCAAATCAGATGGCGGTACCACATTGACCGCTAACTATGGTTGGTCCATGGTTAATAAAGCTGGTGGGTACGATGGTACTTTTGATGCCACAGGTGATGCTTACAAGGTAAATATTGATAAGAAATCATACACTGTTGCTGACTGGACACTTCTTGATATCAGCACACCTGATCAGGCTGGTCGTGGTCCAGCGGGTAAAGGTTGGGGGCCGGAAGGTTGGTCATTAAAAGGTGGCCCGCGTTCTGACCAAGAAGACTTTGTTCGCTTGAATGCGGAGTTCCATGTAGAGCTTGGCGCAATTGAATCAATAAAAGTGGGTGTTTCTTCAGCAGACCACGAAGTTAACTCTACTCAATATCTCTATGCCAACAACGCAGCATATGATGGTCTCCCAACTGATTTCTGGACTAATGATCAGCTTCCCGCGGGTAATGGCTTCAAACTGCCCAAGCCAAATGCATCTGCAATGATGAGTAAGGCTAAATCAGTACTGACTACCTATACCGTTGATAACTCGGCTGAAGTAAGTTTGGAAGAGCAAAATGATGCTGCTTATGTCATGTTGAATTTCAGTACCGAAACTGTGAAAGGTAATTTAGGTTTGCGTTACATTGGTACAGATATTTCTTCTGATTACCATGCTTGGGATGTAACCAAGAAAGGCACAGCAGGTTACGACGCAAATGGTTATGCCAATGCAATGTCTACTTCAAGTGATTCTTATCGCGATGTATTGCCAAGCTTGAACGTGAGCTTTGATTTGACTGATGATCTGAAGTTGCGCACGTCTCTGTCACAAGCGTTGTCACGTCCAAACTACGAAAACCTATTTGCTAACACGACTCAAATTGGTGTGGGTGATGGCACTCTTGGTAATGAGGCACTGTTTACCGGTAGCGTATCTCTGAAGCCTGTAAAAGCCTCCCAAGCTGACTTTGGCGTTGAATGGTATTATGGTGATTCAAACATGCTGTCTGCCACTTACTTCATCAAAGATTTCAGTAACGTAACTGTTATTAACTTGAAGCAAAACCAGAAGGTAGGCTTACTTAATGACTCCAAAGTAGATGATTGGGCTATCGCTTCTGCATCGGATGGTTCAGGTGCGGAAATCGAAGGTATCGAATTGCAGGCCCTTCATTCATGGGATAATGGCTTTGGTGTAGCAGCAAACTATACTTATGCGGATGGTTCGGCGCCAGAAACTGCATTCCCGGATAATTTGCCGCTGTTCTCTGATTCATCCAAGCACACAGTGAACGCTGTAACTTACTGGGAAAATGATGAGTTTTCTGCACGTCTGGCGTATAACTGGCGTTCAGAGTTCTTGATCCGCGAAGGCCAAAAATTCTACGGTAACCGCATGCATGAGTCATACGGCAGCCTGGATTTGAGCTTGGGTTGGAACATTACTGACTCTATTCGCTTGTCGTTGGAAGGTGTTAACTTGACTGAAGAAGATAGTATTCAGAAAGGTACTGCACCGGCTAGTTCAGACGTGAAGATCGATCTGAAGGAAGGTTTCCCTGCTTGGAGCTTTGAAGGTGAGGCTCGCTACTTGTTGGGTATAAGCTTCAAGCTGTAATTGATGCGAAAAAACCCAGCTTCGGCTGGGTTTTTTTTGCCTGAAATTTGTGAGAAAAAAATGCACATAAAGCGAATTGCTATTATTGGTGGAGGTACAGCGGGTTGGTTAGCTGCTAACCATTTGGGTGTGGAGTTGCCAGCCCATTTTGGATATGAAATTACGCTAATAGAGTCGCCAGACGTTCCTATTATTGGTGTAGGAGAGGGAACTGTCCCCCAAATACGCTCCAGTTTGGCGCGTTTTGGAGTTTCAGAAGCTGAATTTATTGATTGTTGTGATGTTACTTTCAAGCAAGGAATAAAATTCGTAAATTGGCTCGATTCAGAAAAACATGGTAAAGATAACTATTATTACCATCCATTTGATACCACATATAACAATAATGAGAATTGGGCGCCGATCTGGTTAAATGCTGGAATGGATCAGAGTTATGCAAACTTTGTGGGCATACAAGAAAAGATCTGCAATGATTTTCTATCTCCAAAACTGATATCTTCCTTGCCTTATCAAGGGCCACTTAATTATGCCTATCATTTAAATGCAATGAAATTTGCGAAGATGCTTGCAAAAAACGCCCAAGAAAAATTTGGTATAAAACATAAGCTAGCAAATATTGAAAATGCAAATAAAGGAGAGAATGGCGAAATTTTATCGTTACTGACAAGTGACGGAGAAAATCTGGAGTTTGATTTTTATGTTGACTGTAGCGGCTTCCATTCAATCTTGATTGAAAAGGAACTGTCTATTCCTTTGATAGACAAATCATCTCAGGTTATCACTAATACGGCGTTGGCAATTCAAATTCCCAGTGAAAATGCTGCGATACCCCCGTTCACTATTGCAACTGCACATCAAGCAGGTTGGATTTGGGATATTGCCTTGCTCAATAGGCGGGGTATTGGTTTCGTCTATTCCGATCAACATATGAGTGAGTCTGACGCTATATCGTCTTTTTCGTCATATCTTGGTGTTGATTTGGATACGATGAATCCAAGGCGAGTGCCTATGCGAATCGGGTACAGGGAAAAATTGTGGGCAAAAAACTGCGTTGCCTTGGGGTTGGCTCAAGGATTTGTTGAGCCATTAGAAGCTACATCAATTTTGGTCACTGATTTTGCTGCCGAATACCTTGCTAGAGGTTTTCCAAAAACAACTGACCAAATAGACACTTTTGCTGCCAGATTCAATACAACTTTCACCTATGTATGGGAACGGATCATTGATTTTGTTCAGTTACATTATTTTTTATCTGACAGACGCGATTCGCAATTTTGGATAGATAATACGGAAGGTGCATGTTTATCTGATGAGTTAAAGCGCCGTCTGGAAATTTGGAAAAACCAAGTTCCTGAGCGGTTGGATTTTTTTAGCAAATTTGAAGTATTTGATGTTGATAACTATCTCTATATTTTATATGGCATGAAATATCCTACCAAACATAGAATAGGGATTAACAATGTTGATACAGTTGTTAGCCAATTTGTCACTCAAAAAAGTCAGCAGTTTGATGCATTAAAGGCGAAGTTGCCAAATCATCGTACTTATCTCGAAAAATTGAAACTGCATATGTCCCGGTAGGCCTAGAAATGACAAGCGATCAAAAAAAAACTAAAAAAATTCTTGTTGTTGGCGGTGGAACTGCTGGATGGATGGCGGCAAACTTAATCGCCTCTCGCTGGGTTGATGTAGAAATCTCTGTGTTGGAGTCTCCTGATATAGCTATTATTGGCGTAGGTGAGGGATCGACTCCCCAGCTAAAGCTTTTTTTTGATGCAATTAATGTTACTGAGGCGGAATGGATGCCGCGCTGTAATGCGACCTATAAGAATGGAATTTCGTTTGTAAATTGGTCGTTTATTCCTGGGTTTGAACGGTACTTTCATCCGTTTCCTGCGCAAACCGATGGGTTTACTACCCCCGTTTTTTTTAATAATATCAAAGAGCGTATACAGGGAAATGATGCGAATGTTCATCCTGACAGTTATTTTTTAGCAAGTTATCTCGCCAGAGAAAATCTTGGGCCTTTACCGGCTGAAACCTTCCCGTTCGATGTGGCTTATGGTTACCATTTTGATGCAACTCTGGTTGGGCAATTTCTGGCCGAAAAAGCGATGGCTAAAAATGTTAAAAGGATTTTGGGTACTTTGACTGAGGTGTTATTGAATTCAAAAGGTGAAATAGCTTCGGTAAGGTTGGATGATAGCAGTCTTTTGGGTGCAGATATTTTTATTGATTGTTCTGGCTTTAAGTCTTTATTGTTACAAGGTGCCTTGAAAGTTAACTTCAAAAGCTTTAGAGAAAACTTGTTTAATAATTCTGCTGTGGTGATGCCTTCTCCTATATCTGACATTATTCCACCAGAAACTCGATCAACAGCCTTAACAAATGGTTGGGCGTGGAAGATTCCGCTAACCAATCGTTATGGTAATGGTTATGTCTATAGCGCTGACTATATTTCTGCAGATCAGGCAGAGACAGAGTTAAGATCCCATCTGGGTCTATTAGACAGTGATGTGCAATCAAGGCACCTCAACATGAGGATCGGTCGGGTTGAAAAACATTGGGAAAAAAATTGTATAGCAATAGGTTTGTCCCAAGGGTTTATCGAGCCACTGGAGGCAACTGCGCTTTATCTGGTGTTTGAAACTGTTTTCCGTTTTATGAAATATTATGAAAACGGATTGTATACAAATAAATATATAGATGATTTTAACCGTGACATTAACGCGAAATTCGATGGTGTCAGGGATTATATTGTTTGCCATTATAAGGTTAACCAAAGAAAGGATACTGATTATTGGAGAGATAACGCTGCCAACCTCGCCCTGTCAGAAACCTTGACTAAAATTTTAAATCTCTGGAAGCGTGGAGATAATTTTATTAATGATATGCATACGCACGGATTGGAAGGCAGTTATCAAGCAGAATCCTGGGCATGTTTGTTGGCCGGCTATGGAATATTTCCTGCGTTAAGGGGCGGGAGTGATGATACTCAATTTAAATCCAGGCATGATCTGACGAAGTTAAATGACTTTATTCGTAGATGTGGCCTGAACTTTAAAAAGCACAATGAACTAATTTAACGTACAAAAATGGTAGATGAATGTCAGCTAACAGCTCCTGTATGTTTAATGAAAATTTGACTGTTGAATCAGTTCAGATTGGCAATGAAAATCAAAAAATTCTAATTATCGATAATTTATTAAAGCGACCAACGGATTTGGTTGAGTTTGCCAGGAAAAATGAATTTGAACCTTATCCCTGTCCTCGCCCGGGGACTGGGTATCCAGGAGTAAGATTAACTCCGCCAGCGGTCTATTCAGATGCATTAATGGATTTGATTAAGCCAATATTGATAAGTGAGTATGATGTTCCCACTGGCCTCGAGTTGCGCAAAGCTGTTTGTAGTATGTCGTTAACCACAGTCAGGCCAGAAAATCTTGGATCTATACAATTAACTCCCCACTTTGATACCAGTGCATACAACCAATTTGCAGTTCTTCTATATTTGTGCGACGAACATCATGGTGGCACAGCCTTCTATCGCCATAACGCTACAAATTATGAAGTTATTACGGTGGAGCGAAGCGAGGGGTATACCGGGATATATTTTGCCGAGCTGGCTCGGAGAGAGAAAAGGCCTGTGTATTTTACGGAGTCAGATGAATATTTCACAAAAATTTCACAGGTAAACGCCAAATTCAATCGTATGGTTATTTATCGTAGCTGCTTGATTCATTCACCTTACATTAACAACCCCGAGCAAAGCATTAACAGCAACCCCGGTACGGGCCGTTTAACGGTAAATTCGTTTGTGGCCTTCTAAATTTCTGTAGAAGTGTGTGCATAAGTAACGACTTTTGAATGGCGTTTAAAAACTTGCATATAAATGTTTGACAACGTTGTCCCGCAGGCGTAATCTAACCTTGTCCGATGATGACAACTGGCCTGATATCTCTCCTTGTTGGGTTCAGTATCATGGGGCATGAGTTCTCTAGAGCTGTAGTAGTGGTCTTGTGGTTAGTGTCCTGCGGGGCACTAACCTTTTTTAACAGTCTGCTATGATCGCCATTACACGGGACGCTTTACACCAAAACAATGAATTCTTGAGTATCTGGTTCTGGTGTTTTAGAACCCGGATATTGGCTCTACAAATCAGCTCTACAAAATAAGAGGTAGATCATGGCGAAGTTGCCACTGGGCGCGCAAACCTTGTTTATCGGTATTGATGGGGGAGGCACCAAGTGTCGCGCCAGTATCATGACCGAAGATTTGCAAGTGCTAGGCACCGGCGTTGGTGGTCCAGCCAATCCTTTCCAGGGCGTTCAACAAGCCAAAGATTCCATCCGCACTGCTGCCGAACTGGCGTTGATCGATGCGGGCCTGCCAACTTCTGCCATGAGCGAGTTAATTGCCGGCGCGGGTTTGGCGGGTGTTAATGTTCCCAGCCTCTATGAGGTTATGTCTGCCTGGGATCATCCTTTCAAAGAAATGCATTTGACTACTGACTTGCATATTGCCTGCTTGGGTGCGCATAACAGCGATCAAGGGGCAGTGATGATTTGCGGTACTGGCTCCTGCGGTTATTCCTTTGTAAATAACCAACCACTGTTTATTGGCGGCCACGGTTTTCCCATTGGTGATAAAGGCAGTGGTGCCTGGATGGGTCTTGAGGCTATTCAAGCGGTATTGTTGGCATCAGATGATCTTGGTCCGCAAACCATCATGAGCGAATCTATTGGTGATTTCCTGCAGGCCAAAGGAATGATGATTGTCGACAAAATGTTTGGTGCACGCCAAGGTGATTACGCCAAGTTCGCTATTTTTGTCGTGGATGCTGCCGATGAAGGCGATGCAGTCGCTATTAATATTGTTAAGGAAGGGGCTGCCTACATGAGCGGTGTGGCCCGCAAGCTCTGGGCAACTAACCCGGGGCGTATGTCAATTATCGGCGGGCTCGCCCCGCGTCTGATTCCCTGGATGGACAAAGACATGGCCGATAATCTCTCTCCAGTGCTCTATCAACCAGAGTTCGGTGCTGTTTATTTTGCAAAACAAGCGCTGAAGGCGGCAAAGAATAACAACGATCCAATAAGTGCTACCCTTTAACCAGAGTCGACCAATAACATGAATAGTGAAACTATGACCGCTCCCATGACGCAGGAAAAGTACACAAACGCTTTCATCCCTTTGGCAATGATTGCAGGGCTTTTCTTTATCTTCGGTTTTGTGACCTGGCTGAACGGGTCTTTGATGCCGTATTTGGAATTAATCCTTAAGTTAAATCCAATTCAGGCTTATCTGATCATTTCCAGTTTTTACTTTTCAGTCTGTATTTTCTCAATCCCATCCTCATGGATCATTAATAGTGTTGGCTATAAAAATGGTATGGCGATAGGTTTGGGGGTTATGTCGGCTGCAGCGCTTTTCTATATCCCTGCTGCTAAAGCCCAATCATTTGCGCTGTTCCTGTTGGCTCAATTTATTATGGGCGCAGGTCAAACACTGGTTCAAACCGCAGTGAATCCCTATGTCGTTAAGATGGGGCCGGAGGAGTCCGCCGCTCGTCGCATCAGTATTATGGGGATTCTCAATAAATCGGCTGGTATTGTTGCTCCGATTGTGTTCACCGCATTAATTCTCGGCGGCGTAAGTTCTCACTCTACGCAGACCCCGTCTGCTGAAGAAATTAATGAGCTAGCTAATAATTTGATCATGCCTTACATCTACATGGCATGCATTATCGGCGTTGTCGCTTTTTTGGTAAAACTTTCTTCACTGCCTGATTTGGAATCGGAAGAAAGTAAAGAAGATAAGTTGCCGTTGCGCGAAGTGCTGCAATTTCCCAATCTGGTTCTTGGTGTGGTTGCATTGTTCCTCTATGTCGGTGTAGAAGTCATTGCCGGGGACACTATTGGTGCATACGGCCGCAGCATTGGTTTCAGCAATTTTGGTATTCTCACTTCCATCACTATGGCATGCATGGTGGCTGGCTATATTCTCGGGATTTTGCTAATCCCAAAAGTCATATCCCAGCAAAATTTTCTGATGGTGTCCGCGATCCTGGGGGTGGTATTGAGTTTGAGCATAGTGCTCGGCAATCATGAGTCCACATCCATTTCTTCATTATTCGCCTTCGCGGGTGTGCCAGCAATTCCAAATACTATTTTGTGTATCGCGTTGTTAGGCTTTGCCAATGCCATTGTATGGCCGGCAATTTGGCCTTTGGCGTTGAGCGGATTGGGCAAATACACTGCGACTGGTTCAGCCCTGTTGATTATGGCAATCGCCGGTGGCGCAGTACTGCCATTAATTCTCGGTGGTGTTTCGCATCTGGTCGATCGTCAAACCGCTTATATCGTAATGACGCCCTGTTATCTGTTTATCCTGTATTACGCGGCAAAAGGATACAAATTGCGCAGCTGGAAATAATCTAATCAAAGATTATTTACTGTTAAATTTTTAACTACATCTGCGAGGTATCTGATGGTCAAGCAACGTTTTTTGGCTCTTGATGTAATGCGCGGCTTGACCCTCGCGCTGATGATCCTGGTGAATACAC
>JAGKXA010000346.1 GCA_021151615.1 Cellvibrionaceae bacterium
GTGTAATCGTTGTAGTGAGTTTGTACGCCCAAATCCAACGCCAGCGCATCGGTGATTTCCCAGTGATCATTCACATAAGCGGAATGCTCTTTAATCGTTACCGCGTCTTCAGCAACAATTAATTCACCACGGCGCAATTCGCAATCAGGATCAAACTCGGTACACACATAATTGATAAAACGCGCATCGTAACTGTATTCAGTACTATGCGCTTCAGCACCGACCGAAATGCTGTGGGATTTCCCGAGCAAGAAATCATAATTCACCAAGGCATATGCATCTTCTGCCGAGAAATCAAAAAAGTATTTTTCCCCACCCCAAAAAGTATCATCATTTTTTTGGTAGTGGCCAACTTGTACATCCAACTCGCTACCACCGCCGGCCGCAAACTGCCAACGTAGACTTTGGTTATTGAAAGTATTTTTAATTTTTGCGCTGCCGACGAAATCCGGCTCTTCCAATACTTCGGTAGAAAATTCAGTAAATTCAGCGGCGGCCAAATCATTGGCACCATTGGCGCTCAGTGTCAGCTTGTGGTCATCACCTAAACGATATTGGTATTTGAATTGATAGTCCGCGTCTTCGGGTGCGTCCTGCACCTTAATGCCCTCCTCCTCTTCCAATTCATCGCCATCAAAAAAATATTGCAACAAGCTGCTGCGGCCCGACAAATAAAATGCCGAATCTTCACTCACCTCACCTTCAACAAGTACACCTGCACGCAATAGTGATAGATCAACCTTGGTGCGAATATCCTGTGCTTTTGGATCGCGCAGTTTGATATCAAAAATCCCGCCGATCGCATTGCTGTAGCGCGGGCCAAATCCAGCCGAAAACAATTCGAAATCCTGAATAATATTTTCGTTAAAAATCGAGGTGGAAAATGCATGGAAGACATAAGCAGCGGGGGCGCCGTCCACCAGATAGCGATTATCACTCGGCGATGAACCGCGCACTGCGGGTGCGCCGCCACCGTCGCCTTCGCTGATCACGCCGGGCAAACTGAATGCCGCCATCAGTGGGTCGCCAAGGGAGCCGGGCACATCGATAATTTTTTGTGCGTTTTCGGTAATCACCGAGTAGTCGCTTTTACGCCCCTGCACCATCATCTCTTCAAGGGGAGGCTCTGCGTTGGAGATTGTATCGCCAGAGGCTGTATCGCTAGAGGTTGTATCGCTGGCGCTAGCGGGCAGCACCAACAAGGGAAGGATCAATAGTGGGAAGGTAAACGATTGGGGGCGCATAGCAGTTTCCTTTTTAGGCGGTGTCATTTCGGCGGTTGATAAGAAAGCGCACAGCCTAACCACGGATGACCAGCTTGGGTGTAACAGAACGCATGCGTCTGTATCAATCTGTAACAAACTCCCATGGTAAATACCGATTATTGCAAAAACTCCATTGGTCCAGAGAGCGAATTAGCAAAACGTTCTAAAGAAGTGGCGCCTAGAATTCGAACAACACCTATACTCAATTGATAATAGGGAAGGACAACAATGAAATTTCTAAAGCCAGCCAGCCCTTTGGCGCCCCACAAAAACACGCAAATCAAACCCTGGAAAGTCGCCATTATCGATGACGAGCAACAGGTGCATGCGGTGACGCAAATGGTGCTCAAAAACACCCAGATTGATGAGCAGCCCATTCAATTCCTTAATGCCTACAGCGCCGAAGAAGGCCTGCGTCTGTTTCAGAATCACCCCGACATCGCACTAGCGTTTATCGATGTGATTATGGAAACGGATAACGCAGGGCTGGAGTTAATCCACCAGATTCGCAACGAGCTGCAGAACCATGCCACGCGCATTGTGTTGCGCACCGGCCAACCCGGCACTGCGCCAGAAGAAACCGTTATTCGCTCCTATGATATCAATGACTACAAAAGCAAAACCGAGTTAACCGATACCAAGTTAAAAACCTGTGTCTACTCCTCCATTCGCTCCTACCGCGACATAGTGACCATTGAAGCCAGTAAACGCGGCATGCAAAAAGTCATCGCCGCATCAGATTCCGTATTGCGCAGCCAAACCCTGTATCAATTTGGCAACGCCGTGCTGAATCACACCTTGCAATTGCTCAATATAAAAACGGCAGAGATGTATCTGGTAAGTCAGCATGTGGATTTATTTGGCGATACCGAATTGATGTTGCTCGCCGCCACCGGCGATGAAGTGAAACTCAACAACCAGTGGGACACCGACATACTGCCCACCGATATTAAACAAGCTGTGCTGGATACCCTGGAGCGCCAGCAGCCATTTGTGAGCGAGAACGTATTTATTGGTTACTACCACACCAATGAAAAAACCCAGAGCGTACTCTACACGCGCTTCCATGAAGACCACGATCCCGCCCACGATGAAATACTGAAATTATTTGCCGCGAATATCACTCTGATTTTCCAAAACCTGCACAGCCGCGAACATATTCAGGAAACCCAAAAAGAATTATTGCTGGTGCTGGGCGATGCCATTGAACAGCGCTCCAAGGAAACCGGCGCCCATGTACGACGCGTAGCCATGATGTGCGAACTCATGGCCTTGAAGTTGGGCCAAAGCAGCGAGTACGCAGAGATTTTAAAATACGCATCGCCACTGCACGATATTGGCAAAATCGGGATTCCGGAAACCATTTTACACAAGCCGGGTAAGCTCACCGACAGCGAATGGGAAACCATGAAATCCCACGCGCAAAT
>JAGKXA010000110.1 GCA_021151615.1 Cellvibrionaceae bacterium
CCCGGTGGAACCCCGGAATTTAATGTGGAATTGGGCAAAATGACCTTTTGGAGCTATTTTGTGATTGCACTGCCGATGATGATCATTATGATGGGCACCTTGTTTTATGTATTTCGCAGCATTCGGCGCTTGACCCAACTAACGCTGGAGGAAGTCATCAATGATGGCAATGCCGAATAGCAAGCAAACTACGCTAACAATTAAATCCCCAACGAGATAATTAAATGCTGTATGCCATCATTAGCGAAGATAATCCCGATAGCCTTGAAAAACGCAAAGTTACTCGCCCTGCTCATTTGGCCCGATTACAACAGCTGAGCGATCAAGGTCGCTTATTCGTAGCAGGTCCACATCCGGCTATTGATAATGACAACCCGGGGGATGCCGGCTTTACAGGCAGCCTGGTCATTGCAGAATTCTCCTCACTGGAAGATGCACAGGAATGGGCAGACCAGGATCCCTATTGCGCTGCGGGCATTTATGCCAAAGTCGTTGTAAAACCATTCAAAAAAGTATTGCCTTAAATTGTTAATTTAAACCTGCTTAAGGATTGGAATCACTGTGAAAAATACTCTCCTGCCCGGTGCAAAACTGTCGCTCCTTGTATTGTCGCTCCTCGTCTTGCCGCTTATTGGCACCTCGGTCTACGCAGTAGACAGATATGTCTCTGATGTTATCTACATTCCTGTACGCAGCGATAAAAATCCTCAGGCCAGTGTTTTGCAGCAGGGGATTGCCAGTGGAACCAAGCTAAATTTCATTCGCGAAGAAACAGGTACTGACAACAATTTATGGTCTCTGGTAATAACACCAGATGGTACTGAAGGTTGGGTTCGCAGCCAAAACATTACCGACAAACCTACCGCAGCCATGCAACTTGCTGCCTTATCCAACTCCTCGCGCGATCTGGTTGGACTGCAAACTGAAAATGTACAATTGAAAGAGCAATTGGCAAAAGTGCAACAAGAGCACCAGCAATTACTGACAGATACAGAAGATATGCGCCAGGCAGCAACCACTGCGCTCAATCTTGAAGAAGAACATCAAAGCCTGCTAAAGGAAAATCAGTTATTACAAACTCACGCCGATGTTCTCAAAGCAGAAAATGAAAAACTCAGGAATACAGATCGTTTCAATCACTGGATTTACGGTGGTGGACTGGTGCTGGGAGGCATTATTTTGTCATTTATCCTGCAGGGCCTGGGTCGTCGCAAACGCAGATCTGAATGGCGTTAAGCCGCCCTATTGTTTCATTTTTGTGAGCGAACCATGAACAAATATATTCTTTGCATCCTTAGCATTGCATGTCTATTTATCAGCTGTAATTTACGGGCTGCGGATAAGCAGTTAGTCGCTATAAAAACTGATTTGGGTACATTTGTGATCGAACTAGCCCCCAAAGAAGCGCCTATTACTGTAAAAAACTTTTTGCATTACGTCGATAACAAGTTCTATGACGGTACTATTTTTCATCGCGTGGTACCGGGCTTCGTGGTACAAGGCGGTGGCATGACATTCGATTTTGCTGAAAAGAAAACTGAAGCACCGATTAAGAATGAATCGAATAATGGATTAGGTAACGATTACAAAACGGTTGCTATGGCGAGACAATCAGATCCAGACAGCGCTACCGCTCAATTTTACATCAACCTGAAAAATAACGACGGACTCAATGCGAACGGCACGAAACCAGGCTACACAGTGTTTGGTAAAGTTGTTGCGGGGATGGAAGTAATTGAAAAAATTGCCGAAGAACCTCGTGGAATGTATAAGGCATTTCCAGAAGCTCCCAACTATGCCGTACGCATCCTCAATGCAACACGCACCAATTCAATCTCGGTTGACAACCCGGCGGCTCAGCAAAAGCCCTCATTATTTAAAGATGCAGTGGTACCTGTGAATGAAAAAAAACAATAACACCGCCCTCAGCGTCAACCTGAATAAAATTGCTTTGCTGCGCAATTCGCGCCCTGGCAACTTTCCCAATGTAGTAGCGCATGGTGAAACTTGTATAAAAGCCGGCGCTGATGGGTTAACCGTTCACCCTCGTCCTGATCAACGACATATTCGCCCGAGCGATGTTTATGAATTGAGTGAACTGGTAAGTAATTTCCCGGATATAGAATTTAATATCGAAGGTAATCCCTATGCTGAATCAATGGGAGACTTTCCAGGATTTATTAAACTGGTACAAGATGTCCGCCCTCACCAATGCACACTGGTTCCCGACTCAAACGATCAACTCACCTCGGATCACGGTTTTGATTTAAAAATCGCAGGCAAAAAGCTACGTCCGCTAATTGAGCAATTACAAAATATCGGTGTGAGAGTCAGCCTGTTTATGGACCCCGATATTGAGCAAATTAGCCTTGCCAAAGAGATTGGTGCAGATCGTATTGAACTTTATACCGGCCCATTTGCTGAGCGCTTTAAAACGCAGGATGATTATTTTAACCAGTTGTTTGAAAAATATCGTGCTGCTGCCGTTCATGCACAAGCCATAGGCATCGGCTTGAACGCAGGTCATGACTTAAACCTTGATAATCTGGGATATTTTCGTCAAGTGCCTGCATTACTTGAAGTGTCTATCGGCCATGCATTAACAGTTGATGCAATAGCAATAGGATTGGTTCCCGCTGTACAAGCCTACAAAAAAATCTGCAATCAATAAGGTGCGGACATGAACAAACCGCGCGATGATAGCCCTGCCTATCTGGAAAAAAAACGCTTCTTTGATTCGCTAATGACGGTCTATGGACGCAAGACTGTCCTTGAAGCCCTACAGGATCCTGCAACATTTATTTATCGGTTGCACTTGGCAACAACCAATAAATCAGCAGATATTATTGATGAAATCGTCAAACTGGCCAAGAGTAAGGGTGCAGAAATTGTTTTCCATGAGCGACAAGCACTATCGCGAATATCTAAAAATGCCGCACAGGATCAAGGGGTTGCCGCCGACTTGCAATTGCGTGGCTATCAACTCTACGATGAGTTTATCGCTAATAATCATGCAAAACCGTACACGCTGCTAGCACTGGATGGTGTTCAGAATCCACAGAACCTGGGAATGATTATTCGCTCCGCTTGCGCGGGAAACATAGATGGAATTCTTTTACCCCAAAAAGGTAACGCCCAAATTGATCCGCTGGTGATTAAGGCTAGCGCAGGTACCGTCTTCAGAGCACCGCTGTTGCGATGCAAGGATTTAAAAGACGCGTTGGTAGATTTTCAGCAACAAGGTGCAACCATTTGTACACTTTCATCACACGCAAAAGTTGAACTCAAAAGGTTTACGCCTAATGGGGCTTGTATTTATGTATTGGGAAATGAATCTGAAGGTGTTTCCAAAGAAATTGAAGGCCTGAGCAATGAGAAAGTCCGCATTCCTATGAATAACGGAGTTGAATCGCTAAACGTTGCAGTTACGGCAGCACTGATTGCATTTCGATAGTACTGCAACGACACGGCGAAACTTTCAGCATACCGAAACACGGGCCCCTTTTAAAAAAAGGGGCCTGATAAAAAGCGTAACTGATTACAAACTCAACTGACGATTGCTCGCCTTGATAAATTCTTTTTTCAGGTCTTCATACGTGTGAACAGCAGGAAATTGCGGGAATTGCTCGATCACATTTTGCGGCGCATGAAACAAAATACCCTGATCTGCTTCGCCCAGCATAGTGGTGTCGTTGTATGAATCACCCGCAGCAATAATACGGTAATACAGAGTTTTCAACGCTAGGACAGACTGACGTTTTGGATCTTTCTGACGCAGGGTGTAGCCCACCACCATACCACGCTCATCAACGTTCAGACGGTGACACATCAGCGTTGGAAAACCCAGTTGACGCATAAGTGGTTGAGAAAATTCATAAAAGGTGTCAGAGAGGATAATCACCTGGAAACGCTCGCGTAACCAATCCACAAACTCAACCGCCCCATCCAGCGGTTTAAGGGTGGCGATTACATCCTGAATCTCTTTCAAACCTAGCTTGTGCTCCTCAAGAATACGGATACGTTGTTTCATCAACACATCATAATCAGGAATATCGCGGGTAGTGGCTTTAAGCTCATCTATGCCAGTAACTTTCGCGAATTCGATCCAAATTTCCGGAACCAGTACACCTTCCAGATCCAGGCATGCAATTTCCACAGCAACCTCCAAAACGGTTAAAAATAAGGCTATTTGAGTCAAAAGAGTGGCGGCAATCTACCTGTTTTACCCAGTTAAAGCAAACCCGGCCCCCGCCAATCACCGCTAGTTAAAATCGCCCAACACCGAGGATTATTGGGAAGCTGCTCCTCCTCTGGTATCCTTGGTACCCTACGCAGGAACCTCGCTACAGCGAGGTAATAATATTACCGTGAGTAGCCTCCATGAACGAAAACCTGATTAACACAGTCGATCTCGATGCCCAATTCCAACAGGAAAGCCCACAGAAAATTATTAAGTATGCGATTAAGCAATTCGACAATATCGCTATTTCTTTCAGTGGTGCAGAAGATGTTGCACTTATCGAAATGGCTCGCAACTATCGCCCGGACATTCCTGTCTTCTGCTTGGATACAGGCCGTTTACATGCAGAAACCTATCGCTTTATTGAGAAGGTGCGTAAACACTACGGCATTAAGATTGATGTCATTTCGCCCGATGGTGAGTCTGTACGTAAGTTAGTGCAGGAAAAAGGCTTGTATAGCTTCTATGAGGATGACCACAAAGAATGCTGCGGTATTCGCAAAATCGAACCCCTGCGCAAAAAGTTGCTGACACTCGATGCCTGGATCACTGGTCAACGTAAAGACCAAAGCCCTACCCGCGCAGAAATTCCAGTTATTCAGGATGACAAAATTTTTGCTCGTTCTGGTGGAACCCTCACTAAATTTAACCCATTGGCAAATTGGTCCTCCAAAGAGGTATGGGATTACATTCGTTTGTGTGAGGTGCCCTACAACGAATTGCATGAGCGCGGTTTTGTTTCAATTGGTTGTGAACCCTGTACTCGCCCGGTTGCACCGGGGCAACACGAGCGTGAAGGTCGTTGGTGGTGGGAGGAAGCGACAAAGAAAGAATGTGGGTTACACGCAGGAAATATAGATAGCAGATAAAATGAATTTAGGGAGCATTTGCTCCCTAAATTCTGTTATATAAATATATTGTTTTGCCCAGAGCCACTAGCGTGTCGACTTTTGCATCATCTCTAACAGCGAGGCCTCAGCGCGGGACAATCCACAACGGCGCGCAACCTCTTCTGCATCCATTCCCATCTTAAACATTTGTGCAGCCTGCGAATAAGGTTGAAATTCGTCGTCATTGTAGTAATCAATTTTTTCCGGCTTTTTATCACTGGTTGTTTGCAAGCGCTTTTCCATTGCCAATAACCGTTGCCCCATGCCAACAGAACCACTGCTGGAGGCGGCGATCTCCCGCGTCAAGCGCTGGATTAGCTTTTCCGTATCCAGTGCCTGCGCGCGCAAACGCTTAAATGTAAAAAGCGCGATTGCCAAAGCAATCGCGCTAATTACCAAACAAATAACCAAACCAATTTCCAACACAGTCATGAATTAGTTCCGATACTCATATCCGTAAGAGGTATGAGCAATTAAATATCTTCCAGCTCTGACCACTCTTCGCTGGTCAACAATTTATTCAAATCAATCAAAATCAGCAACTCATTGTTTTTGTGGCAAACACCCTGGATAAATTTCGCACTTTCTTCATTGCCAACATTGGGAGCCATTTCAATTTCCGATTGGCGCAGATAAACCACTTCCGCAACACTATCAACCAAGATACCAATCACGTGACGATCAGTTTCGATAATCACGATACGAGTGTTGTCAGTGATCTCCCCACTCGAAAGATTAAAGCGATGGCGGGTATCAATAACAGTCACTACATTGCCACGCAGATTGATAATACCCAAGACATAGGAAGGAGCGCCCGGCACTGGGGCGATTTCCGAATAACGCAGAACCTCTTGCACCTGCATTACGTTGATTCCGTAGGTCTCTCCATCCAGACGGAATGTTACCCACTGCAACACCGGATCATCAGTGCTTTTATTCTTTGCTACATCAGTTGCCATCTTCAGGTTCCTCTGGGGCCGCCTGCCGTGGGCGGCAAATCGATAAAGGTCGTTATAACTATAGTCGAGGACTTTTCCTATGCCACTTTTGCAGAAACACTAAATTAACTTGTCTGACTCTTATTTAGGCAGGGACAAAATTCTTATCCGCGTCAATTAACATCTGCCCAATTCGAGGAATATCCAACAAGGCACACATATGATCTTTCACTGTGCCTGCAAGCCAAGGGCGCTTGCTGCGATCACCACGCCACTTCACATCCTCCGGCTCCAGAGTGATTGGCTGATTGACTGAATCCACCGCCAAGCCCCAAGGCACTCCATTAATCGACACTACATATTTGGCGGTCTGAACAAAGGATTCATCGTAACGCTCAGGCATCACAAATTTCGCGGTATTTACCGTGCGAATCTTACCAGCAGGCGTTGGTTGCAAACCCATGAACCAATCCGCCTGACCAAATAATGGCGTAAGCTCTTCGGTCAGCGGTTGAATTTGCCCAAGTGAAATCAGAGGCACTGCCAAGGTCAATCCAGAGACTTGGAACAACAATACATCAAAGCGGGATTGTGCCCATTGAGGGCGGCCATTTTCCAGCCACTCTAGCCCATCCAGCTGAAAATGCACCGACTGGTTTTCTGCCTCCGGCTGCAACTGTAAATCAAGCTCGGGAACAACCGCTTCTGCGACTTCAATCTCCCAATCCTGAATTTCTTCAGGGTTTTCCACAAATGTCGTTTTGGTTTGTATTTCAATCTGAACCGGTACTTCCACCGGTGTTTCCACTAATAATTGTGGACGTGCAGATTGGAGTAATTTTTCAAGTTTTAATTTCTGCTCCCGGGTTTGTAAAACCTCAGGCTCAACAAATGATGATGACTGTTCTACCGCAGTTTCTGCTCTGGGTTTCGGCGGTGCTAAAGGCGGGAGAATAGGTGGCAGTTCCGCGCGCAAATACGACTTATTGGGCTTTCGCTCTTTGACTTTGCTTTCGGCAAATTCATTCGTTTTATCGGTAGGCTTTTTTGTTGGCAACGGAACTATACGCGCTGAACCAGCATTGGCAGCAAGCGATGTCACCTGAGTATCAATAGCTCCCAGCGCAACACCCAACGGATCTTCTCCGCCGAGCAAATCATCTAAATAATTGTTGAGGATGTCATCGGGAGTAGTCATACCATCACCCGATGATTGTTTTGAGCTCACGACAATCCACCTGCCTTGCTAACCATCACCGGACTTGATGAGGGTGCGGATGATTCAAGTTGCTTGAACTTTTTTTCCAGCCAATGCCAGAGCGAGGTATAGGCTTCAACGCCCCGGCTGGCCGGATCAAATAAATGCGGCGGGATACCCGCCTTGCTTGCATCGCGAAAACGAGTGTCAACTGGAACATGCCCGGGCCAGGATTGCTCCGGATATGTATTACGAATACTGCGCAAACTGGTTACTGAGGCCTGGGTACGACGGTCAAACATTACCGGTACCACAGTGTAATCCAGCGCTTTTTTGCGCGATCGAGACATCATATTCAACGTATTTACCATGCGCTCAAGGCCTTTCAATGCCAAAAACTCAGTTTGCACTGGCACTACAAGATACTGACAAGCGGCCAAGGCATTTACCATGAGTACACCCAATAACGGCGGTGTATCTATGAGCACATAATCATAATCATCAGCTAATAGCGACAAAGCACGGCTTAACACTAAGCCCATACCGTCTTGGCCTATCGCCTGGCGCTCAAGGGTAGCCAGCGCGGTAGTTGCAGGAATAACTTCAATATTGGCAAATTGTGTTGGCAAGACCAGCCGTTTCACCGACGAATACGACAGCTCTTTACGCTCCTGAAACAAGGTATAGCTGCTGAGCGCCAGGGCATCCGGGTCAACACCAAACCAGGTAGATAAAGAACCGTGAGGGTCAATGTCCAGCAGCAGCACCTTATGACCAGAGTTGGCAATAAGCCCGCCCAAAGCGACTGTCGTTGTGGTTTTACCCACTCCACCCTTTTGATTTGCAATTGCCAAGATCCGCACTTATCGATCCTCTCTGGCGTCAAATACCAGACACATTAATCATAAAACACTTATACCCACTACTGAAGCAATCTCCATGCCGGGAACCAGGGATGTCCAAACTCTGATTGGCATGATTATCATCCTCAAAACACTATTCGCCAGAAAAGAAAAAGTAAATGTTTTTGATCAATCACATTTTGTTCAGGGGGATATTTAGTATTGCCCAGCTACCGCCAAGTTCAAGCCAGGATCAAAAACCTACACCACTCCTGGCAACCCCCTTAACACTTCTGAATGCTCGAATCCGTTTTTCACAACTACAATAGACATAGTGTTGAGTGCAATTTTTGGTGCCATTACTGTTGATGGCGTCGCTTCTCTGATGTGGTAACGATGTCCAGAAAACTATTCGCCGCTACATGCCTACCTTTAGCTGTCGGCCTTGCCGTCCTAATCTTTACTACCAGCCTGCATGCCAAGGAGAAGCCTGAGCGAGACAACAATATTACCCAGGTAGTTATTGCCTGTGAGGAAAACCTGAAACAGGATCATGATGATTACTATTACAGCCATTTATTGGATCTGGCACTGACTAAAACAATTCCCAGCCACGGCCCTTATAAGCTCACATTTACTCCCGTCATGCCAATAACCAATCGCTTGTTACGGGAAATAGAACGTGGGCGAGTAGATGTAACCTGGATGCCCTATTCCCAAAACCTGCGCTACAAACTCACGCCCATCACCATTCGTTTACTAAAAAACCTGAGTGATTACCGGGTATTTCTCATTCGCACTCAGGATCAGGACAAATTCACCCGCGTAAAAACGCTTGCTGATTTACGCAAATTCAAAGGTGGAATTGGCTCCCATTGGCCTGATCGCCAGGTGATGGAAGAAAATGGATTGCCCCTGGTACTGAGCATGAGTTATTTCAATCTATTCAAGATGCTTAAATCTAATCGCTTCGATTATTTCTCGCGTGGTGTTTATCAAGTTCGCGCCGAAGTCGAAGCCTATGCAGGTCAAGGTATAACCTTGGAGTCATCATTATTTTTACGCTATGAAAACCCTGTTTATTTTTATGTGCGAAGCGAGAATAAAGAGCTTGCAGAGCGCATTGAACAAGGTTTGAAAATGGCAATTGCTGATGGGAGTTTCAATGAATTGTTCAATAGCATCGATAATTTGCGCTGGGGAGAAAAATTACTGGACGAGAAAACCCGCATAACAATCCAGCTCACAACATTTCATCAATAATTAAAAGTTATTGCAGCTTTGTGGCAGGAGATTGCTGCACATTTACTTTTGGACGATCCATTTTACGCTTGGCTACCATAATGGCGACACGGCGATTTTGTGCCCTGCCCACATCCGTTTCATTAGAGGCAACCGGTTGATACTCGCCATAGCCAACTGCGGACAAACGCTCAGGCGCAACCCCCTTACTCGCCAGATACTTAACGATTGCACTGGCACGTGCAGATGATAACTCCCAATTGGTGGGATATTTGGCACTGTTGATGGGAATGTTGTCGGTGAAGCCTTCCACCTGAACCGGATTGGAATAGCTTTTAAGGATTAATGCAATCCCATCAAAAATTTTCTGTGCCTGCTCACTAGCTTCCGCACTGCCAGAGCTAAACAAAATACTGTCCTTCAATTCAATTTGTAGCCAAAGTTCATTACTGGAAACCTGAATCATTTGGTCATTAATCAGTTGGGAAAACTTTTCAGTGACCAGGTCTGAAATTTGCGATAGCTCATCACTGGTGGTTACTGTTTCAGCAGATGCAGCTACAGAACTGACTGTCTGGGTAACCTCACCTTGATCACTAATCACAGCGAGCGTTTCCTGCTGATCGGTTGTAGCTTGCGCCGTTTTCCCCATATCAATTGGTGTGATGACATCATTGGAAGGATTTATTTGTTCAGAGGGCTCGGCGTTTGTTTGAGAGTCCGTTGGCTGGTTAAACGCCTCGATAAAGGTATCTGACAATACACGGTACTTGCTGTCGTTTACTTGGGAAATGGAATACATCACCACGAAGAAGGCAAATAAAAGCGTTATAAAATCTGCATAAGACACTAACCAGCGCTCATGGTTTATATGGATATCTTCTCGCCTGCGACGCACCATAAATTTAACCTCAGTGCGGATGCAAATAGCCGTTAAGTTTCATTTCAATTGAGCGCGGATTTTCACCATCGGCAATGGCAATAATGCCTTCGATAATCAACTCGCGATACTGCGAGTTTTCATTGACACACATGCGTAATTTATTGGATACCGGTATAAAAACCAGGTTCGCCAAAGCAACACCATAAATGGTTGCCACAAACGCTATGGCAATTCCTGGCCCCAGAGTTGCGGGATCAGCCAAATTATTCATCACATGAATCAGGCCCATAACAGCACCGATAATTCCAATGGTAGGTGCATAACCGCCCATGCATTCGTAGAATTTTATCGCGTCAAAATCGCGTTGCTCATCCACAATTAAATCTGTTTCGAGGATGCGCCGAATAACCTCAGGCTCATTACCATCCACCAGCAATTGCAAACCTTTTTTTGCAAAAGGATCTTTTTCTCGCTCGGAAATAGATTCCAACCCCAAGAGGCCATCTTTACGCGCGGCGGCAGCCCAACGGGCAATATTGGAGACACCCTGCTTAAAGGGTACGTAAGGTGGTTTAATGACCCAGCGAATAATTCTTAAAGCGCGACGTAAACTATGCTTGGACGTTTGCAGCATTGCCGCACCCAGGGTACCGCCGATTACAATGAATGCAGCCGGCCCATTCGCCAAAGTACCCAGGCCGCCACCTTCCATGAAATTGCCGCCAATAATGGCTGCGAAGGCAACAATAACGCCAATAATACTTAGTACATCCATTACATAACCTCTCGCACCAGTCGCGGCCCAATGTCTTTCAGGCTGAGCACTTTATCTGAGTAACCCGCGCGAGCAACTGCCATTGGCATCCCGTAAATAACGCAACTGGCCTCATCTTGCGACCAGAGCGAAGATCCCATTTGTTTCAATATACCGGCACCTTTACAACCATCCGACCCCATACCCGTAAGCACAACCCCGAGCACTTTATCGGCAAAGGTATTTGCTGCCGAGCCGAAAGTAATATCCAGCGAAGGCTTGTAAGTGACGCGATCATCATCCGGTAAAACACGCACCGAACCACCGTTGCGTTTATCCAGCATTAACTGCTTTCCACCGGGTGCCAGTAATGCCAGGCCCGGTTGTAATTGATCGCCATCCACCGCTTCACGCACCTGTATTTTGCATTGTTTATTTAAACGCTCTGCAAATGCCTTGGTGAAATTTTCCGGCATGTGCTGCACAAGAACGATGGGCAGAGGAAAATTCGCCGGCAAGGTAATCAACACCTCTGCCAGTGCCACCGGCCCGCCGGTAGATGCACCTATTACAAGAATTTTTGGTTTGTTCTTAAGCCGATAGTTATCTTGCGCAACCGGCTTATTATCGTCTTGCGACGCCGACACCGACGGCCTTGCAGGGGCTAGCGCAGGAGCCGGTGATGCAACACGAGCGCCCGTTGTTGCTGGTGGTGTCGATACCGCAGTTTTTTGTTCCACAATCGGCGCTGGCGAGATCACTCGTGCTGTTGCGCCCGCCAGGGTAATTAAACGCTCGTGTAATTTTTTTTTCAGCGCATCAGAACTGCGCGATACTTCAGCAAAATCCTTGGGAATAAAATCCAATGCGCCCGCTGCCAACGCATCCAGGGTAATTTTGGCACCTTCATAGGTAAGTGAGGAAAACATCAGGATTGGCACTTTGCGATTCGCCATGATGTGCTTGATCGCCGTTACCCCATCCATCACCGGCATTTCAAAATCCATAGTGATGATATCGGGCTTCAACTCGGCCGCTTTTTCTACGGCTTCGCGACCGTTACTCGCAATGCCAATCACTTTTAAATCCGGGTGTTCATTAATAATGTCTTTCAGGCGATGCTGAAAGAAATTGGAATCATCGACGACTAATACCCGGACAGGCATTCAACATACTCCGCAGTTGCAACTGCTTTGGAAAACAGCTCCAATCAAAATGCCTGCGATGCAGGCATTTTATTGAATAAATTAGTTGTGTCCCCAACTCGTCGATCCTTTTGCGTAGCGACGTAATAAGCTGGGAATATCCAAAATTAACGCGATGGTACCGTCTCCGGTAATGGTTGCACCGGCCATCCCCGGTGTTCCCTGCAACATTTTTCCAAGCGGTTTTATAACCACTTCTTCCTGACCGATTAATTGATCCACCACAAAACCGACACGACGAGTGCCCACAGTAACTATCACTACATGGGCTGCATCAGGCCTGTGACCATAAGCACCTTTCACTAACCAGTCTTTCATGTAAAAAAGTGGAATTGCCTGATCGCGAATAGCCACACAATCTTGCCCATCCACAATGTGGCTCTTGGTTAAATCCATGTGGAAAATTTCATTGACACTCACCAAAGGGAAGGCAAATGTTTGTTGGCCCAGCATAAACATTAGCGTTGGCATGATTGCCAACGTTAACGGAACTTTGATAATAAAACGGGTGCCTTTACCTAACTCGGATTTGATTTCTACCGTACCATTGAGCTGGGTGATTTTGGTTTTCACCACATCCATACCAACGCCACGACCAGACACATCGGAAATTTCTTTTTTGGTAGAAAATCCCGGAGCAAAAATTAAATTGTAAGCCTCGGTATCCGATAGACGATTAGCGGTGTCCTCGTCAAACATGCCTTTTTCTACCGCGATACGACGCAATTTTGCCGGATCCATACCTGCACCATCATCACTGATGGATAGCAAAATATGATCGCCTTCCTGTTCAGCGGCGAGTACAACCTGACCTATGCGCGCTTTGCCATTGGCCTCGCGCACTTCCGGATATTCAATACCATGGTCAACCGAGTTACGCACCAAATGCACTAATGGGTCTGCAAGCGCTTCAACCAGATTTTTATCCAAATCAGTTTCTTCACCGACCAATTCCAGATTAATTTCTTTGCGCAAGCTGCGCGCCAAATCGCGCACTACGCGAGGGAAACGGCCAAATACTTTTTTGATTGGCTGCATCCGCGTTTTCATTACGGATGTTTGTAAATCGGCAGTGACCACATCGAGGTTTGCAACCGCTTTGACCAAGGCTTCATTCGTTGAACTGTTTCCCAATCGCACCAGGCGATTGCGCACTAACACCAACTCACCCACCATATTCATGATGTCATCGAGGCGCTGGGTATCAACACGCACAGTTGTTTCTACTTGCGGCGCATCTTTATCAGCGGCCGGCGCAGGTGGTGGCGCCGACGCAGTAGCAGCGGCTTTTGGCGGCTCAGATTTTTTAGCCGGCACAAGGGGTGTAGCTGGTTTTACTTCCACCGCTGGTTTAGGTGTTGGTTTGGCCGGCGCCGGGGGAGTTGCCGCAACAGACGCAGTCGTAGCACGAGCAAAGCTTCAAATTCATCTTCACTAATTTCATCAGAAGATGAATTACTAACAACAACTGGTGCAGTAGCCGGCGCAACACTTGCTTTTTGTGCTGCATCGCCTGGGCCTTTGCCTTTGCCATGTAACTGATCTAATAAGGCTTCAAATTCGTCTTCACTAATATCATCACTCCCACTTGCCGCACTTGTTGTTGCAACAGATGTGGTTATTGGAGCTGATGCGGGTTTACCAGCAATAGCATCAAGTAACTGTTCAAATTCAGCGTCAGTAATATCGCCGCCGACAGCGGCTGTTTGTGAATTATCTACCGTTGCAGTTTCAATTTCAGGCGCTGCTTCAGCTGAAACAGGCTCTGCAGAAGATTCCAGCAAATCCTCACAAGACACCAAACGTTCAAGTGCATGAATTAACGCTGGTTCTACCGGTGGTAATTCTTCGCGCTGGGAAACCAATTCAAATTGTTGGTTGACCATATCGAGCGCTTGTAGCACGACATCCATTAATTCCGATGTGACTGTGCGTTTTCCGTTGCGCAAAATATCAAACAGGTTTTCAGTAACGTGGCAGCATTCCACCATAGGCGTCAAGGATAAAAAGCCGGCCCCGCCTTTTACCGTATGGAAACCACGGAAAATTGCATTTAATAAATCTTTATCTTCCGGACGTTGTTCCAAATCCACCAATTGCTGGCTGAGGCGCTCGAGGATTTCCCCCGCCTCCACCAGGAAATCCTGGAGAATGTCTTCGTCATCACCAAAACTCATTCAAGATTCCTCAAGTATCCAGCAATTAGAAGCCTAGGCTCGACAATAAATCGTCAACTTCGTCCTGGCCAGCAACCACATCTGCACGCTCTTTATTAATTTGCGGCCCTTCAGCCTCGGTTTTACGTTTGTGCATAATTTCCATATCGTGGGCAATTTGTTCGCGATCTTCAGAAAGACCCGTAATTTCTTCTACCTGCCCGGCGATACGCACCAGGCTTACCAAATCTTTTTCCACTTCATTGATCAAACCGATAACGCGCTTTAATACTTGTCCGGTTAGATCCTGAAAGCCTTGTTCCAATACTATGTCTTGTAAATTTTTACTAAGCTGTTCGGTGCCTGTAACCATCTGGGCTAAAAAATTATCCATCCGATCGTACAGCAAACGAAATTCATCCAGGCTCATTTCGCGGCGTTTCAATCGCGCCCACTCATCGCGCAAGCTGGTCGCTTCCTGACCAAGATTCATCGCAATAGGAGCCGCTTCATCCACCATATCCATGGTTTTTTCAGCCGCTTTTTGAGTGAGATCAATCACGTAATTCAAACGATTGGAGGCGTCGTGAATATCGGAGTTTTGAATCTTTGGGGGTTCTTTACTGAGATCAGCATCCACGTTGAAATTCACAATGGCATCATGCAACCCACGGGTTAACCGCCCCACCGATTGGAAGATGTGACGATCGCGAGATTGGGTGATGGTTTGAATCAATACCGATGCGTCTTCAAACTGGTTGCTTTGCAGTTTTTCAGTGAGCAACTTTGCGCACTCTTTCAACTCAACCACGAATTCGCTATTGAAGGATGTTTGAATGTCAGATGCCATGGCAACGCCTTTTATTATTTGATCCGGAAGCAATTAACCTACGCGATCAAAAATTTTCTCGATTTTTTCTTTGAGGGCTTGCGCAGTAAATGGCTTAACCACATAACCATTTACCCCGGCCTGGGCCGCTTCAATGATTTGGTCGCGCTTGGCCTCTGCCGTTACCATCAGAACTGGTAAGGTGCGCAACTTTTCATCGGCACGCACGGCTTTTAATAAATCGATGCCAGTCATACCCGGCATGTTCCAGTCGGTTACCAGGAATTGAAAATCGCCACTCTTCAGCATGGGCAGTGCTGTAACACCGTCATCTGCTTCGTGGGTATTGGAAAACCCCAAGTCGCGTAACAGGTTTTTAATGATCCGTCGCATTGTCGAAAAGTCGTCAACAATCAGGATTTTCATGTTCTTATCCAACGTAACCTCCACTCCCCGGAACGGGATTTTCATTTACTCATAGTCTAGTAGGAGTTAAAGCATCGGCCAGTTACGGCACGCAAATCTTCAACTTTTAATGCAAATCATAGCTCAATTTC
>JAGKXA010000347.1 GCA_021151615.1 Cellvibrionaceae bacterium
AAACAGCCCTGGAGCTGAGCGGTAGTAAGCGCATGTGTCTTGCCTCTCATTTAAATTTATTGTTGTTAAAATATTGTCGTTAATTGTTTGACGCGAGGTTGCCCGGTGGACAGCGAGACGGGAGCAACGGTTGATTTCACTCAATCCGCATTTTTATTAACAGCTTCCTTTGCTGGTATACGCCACCCTCTATTAACAAGTAATCCGCCAGCAATACTGCCGAACCTTATCAACCAGAGGCTTTTTAAATTTATGTGATAGCGCAGCAACAAAGTTTAAGGAGAGCCAATGATGGTGTCGTCCCACTATTGGGATCACAACAAAGTGACTATTAAAAAAAGATAGAACACTAAAAAAAGCAGATAGAACGCTGCAAAACACTGATCCAACGCACAAAAAATTTGCGACCACAATCAACATCAACAATTTGGCCGGCAAAGCTTGCAGCTTATCAAACAGGTGCCAGTTACCTTCCACAGTGAAGTGGCACCAGGCGATACTGCTATTTTTTGATCACCCCACAATTTTTAAGCACGATTTTCTGCTGTCATAAAAGCTCAATACTTCCATGGTTTTATTGGTGTGGTTTGATTGAAAAGAAACCTGCGGAGACGCCATCATGCAAGCAACAACCTTTACCCAGGAAAGCTGGGCGCCACAAAATATCGGTGTGGTAATTACCACTTATAACCAACCCGAGTGGCTGGAAAAAGTGTTGCTGGGCTATGAAGCGCAAACCTTTTCTGACTTCCAGGTCCTCATTGCGGACGACGGATCTGGTGCAGCAACTCGCGCGGTGATTGAAGCCGCAACAGCGCGCGGCAAGTTGAATATTGAGCATGTGTGGCACCAGGACCAGGGCTTTCGCAAATGCCAGATTCTCAATAAAGTCATCTTTCAAACCGACTGCGATTATTTGATTTTTACCGATGGTGACTGTATCCCCGAGCCAGACTTTGTTGCGCAGCACAGGCAATTGGCTCAACCGGGCTTCTTCCTCTCCGGTGGTTATGTGAAATTAACCATGCCCGTTTCCACTGCCATTGGCGCGAGCGACATAGCCGCAGGCAATCCCTTCTCTATTGAATGGCTTACGCGCAAGGGCCAACCCCAGAGCCATAAACTGTGGAAACTGGTTAAGCCCCAATGGTTGAAAGTTCTGCTCAATGGAATCACCCCCACCAAAGCCACCTGGAACGGCATGAACAGCTCCACCTGGACTGACGCGATTCGCGCCTGCAATGGCTTTAATGAAGACATGCAATACGGCGGGCTGGATCGCGAATTGGGCGAGCGCCTGTACAACCTGGGATTAAAAGGCAAACAAGTGCGCTATAGCATTAGCTGCCTGCACCTGGATCACCCGCGCACTTACGACAACCCGCAAACCTGGGCAAAAAATTATGCGATTCGCACGGAAGTAAAACGACTGGGGCTGTATTGGACGCCGAATGGCATTAGCAAAACATCGCTACCCGTCACGGCATTTGCGGTGAAAACTCCCGCCGTAAAACAAACACGCATACATACCCACAAACCCAAAGCAGCAACTATCTGAACTTGTCTGCCATGGCGACAACATCCTAAAGACCTGACGATAGCGCTTCAGCGACTTGGCCATCGCTTCAGCGACTTGGCCATAGTACTGCCGATCGTTAGCGATAGCCTCGCAGTTGTTTAGCGATAGCGCTCTAAATTGTAGTGTACATAAAGAGCGCGCCACTGCTCGGTATTACCTTCCCGGCGAACATTGGTGCGCTTGAGCGAATTCCGCTGGGTTCCCCAAATAGGTATCGGCTTTAACCCTGGCGACGACGAGCGGCGCACTTGGGTGCCTCGCATTAATGACATGGCCTTAAACCATAAATCATCGGCCCGTGGCGTCAGCGCCAGAAAGAGTTCGCGCTGTTGTACATCTTCATGCAGGGCACCCGGCGGATAGAGCACACCACCGTAACCGATTGACATAAACCAGGGGTGAGTCAGGTCGCAGCCCTGCTCTACCGGCCACTGGTTATAGGGCTTGGGAGTGCCGCAGGTTTCAAATTCAATCTTGCGACACTCATGGGCAATAATGGCTTTTGGATAGCGCAAGTGATCCTGGTACAGCCGGCGCAGCCAGTCAGGGCGATACATCAGGTCATCATCGCAAGTCACTATGACGGTATCCGGGTAGTGCACCAGGGTATGGATTAACTTGCGATGGGGACAGGTGAGATCCACGTAGGCAATCGTAAAAATATCCCCCTGCAATGCCGCCAGTGCCGGCGGGATTTGGGTACGCAAATCTTCATGTAGCCAAAGCACTATGTTCTGTGCCGCTACATCCTGGGCTAACAGGCTGCGTACAGTCAGCGCGACCGCCTTCAAGCGCGAGGGAATCGAGGTCAGCGAGATTACCACCGGCAATGCCGGCTCCTTGCGTGAATTCAGGACTCTGGCATCCAATCCCTTCAAGTGATGCGCCATCAATAGCGACATCGGCAGATGTTTTAATTTCATTGCATGTCACCCGCAGTCAGTTTCGGGCCCCTGGGTCAATTTCCGCCAACCTACAAGCCCCATATTTCATTTAGATGACAATTCCCCATTCATTAGAAGTTTATGTATTAGAAAATATTAAATTAGATATTGCTAATTTAATATTTTCTAATACAATGATCCTTAATCCAC
>JAGKXA010000111.1 GCA_021151615.1 Cellvibrionaceae bacterium
ATATCAGGCATTGCTAGTCGCTGTTTGCAGCTGCTCACCGACATTTGCCATTAGCTACGGGATTTACGATTCGCGCGCATTGGCGATGGGCGGCGCAGCAACCGCCATAGGCAGCCACGCCCAGGCGGCGTTTTACAACCCGGCACTGCTGGCTTTTCACGAGGAAGAGGAAGAAGCCGGGCGCGATGGGCGCGTCTATATCCCCAATCTGGTAGTGCAATTTTCCGAAGGCACCGAAGCTGCCATAGATGCTGTGGAAGATGAACTGGATACCCAACTCAGCAACGCCATTGAGCAATTTAACAATGCGCCAATAGAAACCTCCGCTGGGTTAATTCGCGATGTCGCGACCGATTTGCGCGATGTGCTGGACGATATTGCGGACGACGATTTATCGCTCGACAGTTTTATCGGTTTTAACATCAGCGAACCCAGCAATCGCGAAGGCGGCGGATTTTATTTTGGCGCGCGTGCCTTGGCTGGCGGTGTTGCCAATGTGAGTGAGTCCGATCGCGCCCTGCTAGGTGATTACATAGATTCCATGGGGCGCGTTGTCGCGGGCGAAGATATTGCCGCCGTTGCCGCCGATTATCCGCACCTGATTAACAGTCGCGGCCAATTGATCGATCCTACTAATACCCTGACTTCTAACGCCGATGTCAGCGCGCTGATTATTAGCGAATGGGGCATGGCCATGGCCAAGCAATTTGAGTTCCTTGAGCAATCCATCGCCATAGGTATTACCCCCAAGTTAATGCGCGTGGATGCCTTCCGCGATACCGCCGATTTCAACGATGACCTGGACTCAGTGGATGAGGCTGAGGATGAATTTAAGGATACCCAGGAAACCCATTTAACCTTTAATGCCGATTTGGGTATAGCCGCCACTTTCGCGGAGCACTACCGCGTGAGCCTCACCGTGAAAGATGCGTTTAAAAAAACCTTTAGCACCCGGCAAGAACCCGATCCGGTGACGGGTGAGCCAGCGCCTGATTTGAAAGTTACCCTGAGCTCGCGTGCGCGCATGGGCTTGGGTTATGTGGGCGATAACTTCAGCATAGGGCTGGATTACGATTTGGATGAATCCACCCCCATGGCGGAAGAAGCAGGAACCCAGGAATTATCGCTGGGTGCTGAATACGTGTTTTGGGATAGCCTCGCTTTGCGCGCGGGCTATCGCAACGATCAAACCGGCCTGCACGAAAATATGGCCAGCGCCGGGCTGGGTTATCGCTGGAAGCGTTTTGTGGTGGATGTTGCTTATGCGAGTGGCGGAAATTATCAGGCGGGTGGTTTGCAATTGGGATGGACCTTTTAAGGTTGCGTCCCGCTTATTCGTTTTATCTTTTCACTCTTTTATCTTTTCATAAATTGGCTGATATCAAATACTTGCGCGGCGTGGGCGCGCATAAACTCGATAAACTCCACTTCCGCCATGGGTTTGGCAATCACATAGCCCTGCGCCAGATCGCAGCCATCTTTCTTCAGCAGTTGCAGTGTCTGATCATCTTCCACACCTTCTGCCACAGTACTCAAGCCCAACTCGCGCGCCATCAAAATGGTGGAGCGAACAATGCTGTGATTACGTGGATTGCCAATCATGTCGCTGACAAAGGTGCGGTCAATTTTCAATTCGCGAATCGGAAACAAACTTAAATAAGACAGCGATGAATAGCCAGTGCCAAAGTCATCGACCGAGGCATAAACCCCCAGCTCACTGAGCTCCAGTAAAACCTGTTTAACCCGCTGCGGATCGCTGGCAACCGAGGTCTCCGTCAACTCCAATTTAATGTCGCTGGCCAATCCCTGATAGCGCACCAGCGCCTGGCTAATGACTTCTCCGAGATTGGTTTCAATCAAATCGTAAGCGGCAACATTGACGCTAATTGCACAGGGCAAGTTGCGTTTGCGTAAAAGCACCGCCACTCGCACGGCTTCATCAATCATCTGCGCTGTGACCTGCTCGATTAAACCGGAGTTTTCCAGCAGAGGAATAAACACGTTGGGTGGAATAAACCCCAGACGTGGATGCTGCCAGCGCACCAAAATTTCGGCCGAGGTAATTTTACCGCTGCGCAAATCCAGTTGCGGCTGAAAAACAGGAAAAATGCCCTGCACATTCCCGTCAATAAAAATCGAAATAATATCCAGATCCAAACGGCTGGGTTCCATCGCGGTTTCGTAAGCCATCCAACGGCGGCGGCGCGCAACGCTCATGGCCATGGCCGTTTCCGCATGCCGCATCAACTTCCCGGCCGAGCGACCGTGCTCAGGCCAATAGGCAGAGCCGCCCACGAATTGCGAATTCAACCCGGGGTCGGAATTGCTCATATCAGTCATCAGGTGATCCAACAACACCTGCGCATTGCACTTGTTGGTAAAAATCGCAAATACACCTCGCCCGAGGTATGCCGCCATAGCATCGGGCAATTTCACCAGGTGCGAGGCAAACGCATTAACCACCAGCTCCGCGCGCGAAAAACCAAAGGTGCGCACGATTACATCCAGATCCACCAGTTTTACTATCAGGATCTCTTTCTCCACCTTAACTGGCTGCTGGTGGGAGTGAAAATAATCATCCACCTGCTCGATAAAATATTGCAGCTTGGCCAAGCCGGTTTGCGCATCAAAGTTGGCGAGGTAGCGCAGCTCATGCTCGGCCAGTTCGCGATGGGTGAGGGCGTCGCGCAACTCGCGCGTGCGCAACTCCACCGTGCGCTTCAGGCTCCAATACCAGGCGCCTCCCAGCAGCAATAAAATCACCACTAATGCCAAGCTGAGCCAAAGCATGTTGACCAGGGTTTTGTCGGCGGCGGCTGGTTCCAACGCAGGCTGCCACTCCTGATACAGCTGCTGGTATCGGCCCGAGGCGATGGTTTCACTCAACGCATCTTGCAACCACTCAGCCAGCTCAGGCTTGTTTTTATTCACCGCAAACGCATAACCGCGCGACCAGAAAGGCGGCCCCATTCGCTCCAGTTGCCAATCGTGCTCGCGCACCAGGCTATCCGCAGCCAGGCTGGTCAAAACAGCGTAGTCCGCTTTCCCGTCGCGCAGCGCTTCAATGGCAGTGAGGGTATTGGGGGTAATCACCAGTTGCGGTTGTATCGGCGAGTTTCGTAATTGTTGGTGGGCAAAGGATTCTTCTTCTACCACAACTCTACGCCCCGTCAGGTTTTCAAGGCTGGAAACACGCACTGCGCCCGGCATGGCATAGATGGAATGGGAGGGGTAATAGTAGGCATGGGTGAAAATAAAGCGCTTGGCACGCTCGGCGGAGTAGTACATGGGAACCACATCCAAACGGCCATCTTCCAGCGCTTTCATTACATCAGGCCAATAGCCCAGCTGATGCTCCGCCTTACTGCCGCCGATTCGCGCCACTTCACGCGCGAGTTCCACATTAAAACCTTTGGCCTGGTTCTTTTCTGTCCACTCCAGTGGTGGAAAAGCCAGATCCCCCCCAAATAACACCCGTTGGGGTATCTCATAGGCCTGGCAGCCCAGGCTGGCAAATACCAGCCACAGCAAAGCGCTTCGCACCCAGCCAGCAATGGGCAAGGGTCGAACAAGTGGTTGTTTGTGCATGAATCTCCCTCACCACACTAACTGCTGGTCAGTCTCTCCAAGGGATTGGGTTCAGGGGGAGTAAAGGCCAGGGCATGACACTCATATGAGCGGTAACCCCAAGCCTAGGCCAGATTCAGGGTTTTCACCAACCTGTAAGGGGCGAACTTACAAGTCCAGAGGCAGCCGTGTTTGCAGCAGGATATGACGCCCGACCAGCGCAGGAGTGATATGCAAGTTGATGTCGGCAACCGGCAGCAGGCTGAAGCCGCGCTCGGGCCACTCAATCAGGCAGATATTGGGCGCGACAAAGTAATCGCGAATCCCCATGTATTCCAATTCTTCCGGATCGCCCAGACGATACAGGTCGAAATGAAACAGTTTGCGCCCACCGAATTCATAGGGCTCAACCAGGGTATATGTGGGACTTTTCACTGCACCGGTATGGCCAAAAGCGCGCAGTATGCCGCGACTGAGGGTAGTTTTGCCCGCCCCCAAATCGCCCTGCAAATACACCGATACCGCACCTTCGCAGGCGGCCAAGGCACGCCCCAGTCGCTCGCCAAAAGCGACCATCTGTTCATCATTGTCTAGCTGGAATTCCTGCTCGCTCATCAAATCAACTCCCCCAGATAGGGGATCAAATCGGTTGCCAGCAAGCTGCGCTCACCGTGATCGCCCGCGGCCAGGTCAGCAGCGCAGGCGTGAAGCACCGCGCCCAAGCGGGCCGCATCGGCAAGCGATAACCCCTGAGCAACCAAACCGCCGAGGATACCGGAGAGCACATCGCCCATTCCGCCCGTGGCCATCCCGGGGTTGCCATCGGTTACTACCCCAATGGTTTCACTGGCCGATGCCACCAGGCTGCCCGCCCCCTTAAGGATGACACTGGCGCTGTATTTGGCTTGAATCGCCCGCACCGCTGCAAAACGATCTGCCTGCACATCTGCCGTCGTTTGGCCAAGCAAACGGGCAGCCTCCGCCGGGTGCGGCGTCAATAACCAGTTATCGCGCTGCACACTGGCGGGAATTACGCGCCCCTGCGCGAGGATATTGAGCGCATCGGCATCCAGCACCAGCGGTAAACCGCTTTTCACTGCCTGCTGCAACATCTGCTCCGACCAGGGCGAGCGCCCCAGGCCAGGGCCAACGACCAATACTGTCGGGCGCGCGAGCAAAGGCTCTAGCTCCTGCCCGGACACCACGCCGCAGGCCATGATTTCCGGGCGGCGTGCCAGAATGGCCGCGATATGCTCGGGGCGGGTAGCAATACTCACCAGGCCAGCACCGGTGCGCGCCGCTGCTTCAGCCGCCATCAGTGCAGCACCGCCGTAGCCGGTATCGCCGCCAATCACCATTACATGGCCAAAATCACCTTTGTGGGCATCAGCCGCGCGCGGTGCCAGCAGCGGCAACAGTTGATTCAAATGCAACCGTTCAGCGGTGGGAGCCACAACAGAATAAGAGGATTCGGGCACTGCCAGGTTAGCCAGCACCAACTCACCACACAGGGCCGGGCCGCGTCCGGTCAATAAACCCCGCTTTACGCCTATGTAGGTCAGGGTGATATGCGCCTGCACCGCCGGGCCAGCCACGGCGCCGGTATCTGCCTGCAAACCGGACGGAATATCCAATGCGATGACCGGCAAACCGCTGTTATTGATCTGCTCGATGGCGGCAGCGCAACCTGCACGCACCGCGCCTTTCAAACCTATCCCCAGCATCGCATCCACAATAATCCCTTCTGGGGGTTGGGCGCCCGGTGACACCACCGTCACTCCTTCCTGGAGGGCAAATTCATAGGCCTGACGCACTTCGTTGGCCAGTTGATCAGGCGCCACCAGCGCAATCACCTGCACCGGAAACAAGCGCTGTGCCAGCAAGCCCGCAAGTACATAGCCGTCGCCACCATTATTGCCACCACCGGCATAAATGCTGATAAGGCTGGCATCCGGGTAGCGCTCACACACCAGTTCAAAGGCCGCGCGCCCGGCGCGTTTCATCAGTTGGATCGAGGGAATTCCTGTGGCTATGGCAGCGGCATCTATGGCATAGGCCTCGGCAGCGGAGTACAGGAAGGGCGAGTCAGCAGTAATTTTCATGGCAAATTCCCAGGCAGATGCGGCAAACGGGGCGGGATTATACGCAACTTGCCCTTCTCAGGCGCACTCCCTTTCGCAGGTACGACCAAGCCCCATAAAAAATGATCGGGAGAAAGTGCTACAGGCTGCACGCAACTTGACTATATTGAGCAGAGTTGATGATTGTTAATCAGGTCAGTCCTGTGCGTTAGGTGATTTGCGAACCCCCATGTCTGAATTTACCCTGCAAGCCATAATCGCCGGTGATTCACTGCAATTGAGCGAAGTCATTGCCAGTATTGCCGCTCACGAAGGCAAGGCACCCGGCCAGCTGCGCGCGCAGCTATCCGGCGAGATTATCCAGCCATTCAAACAAAACCCGCTGTGGGATGCGCAGCTACAACCCTATTTGCAGCCAGTCTGGCAACTGCTCGGCGATGCCATCAGCCGTGACGATGAGTTTTTTTGCAGTAACCAACACCCGCTGCGCGCCCTGCTGGGTACACTCCTTTACGGGTGCTACTGGTATCCACGCGAGGGCAAACCCTCGCAGCAATTCCTGGATAAATACCTAACGCTGGTGGAAGCTTGCAAAACGCAGCTATCGATTGCCGACGAGCAATATCTGAATAGCAACTCGCTCCAAACCTGCTTGCAACAATTCAACGATTGGTTAGCCGGTGAAGACAAGCGCGCCGTCATGCTGGAAACTCGCCTGTGCGAAACCGAATTGGCCAGCCTCAAACAAATCAGCGCGGAGAACCGGGTGATCGACCTGATCAATAAAAACCTCGCCCGACGCCCGCTCCCCACCGATTTACACCCGTTAATTAGCGGCACCTTGAAAAGTGAATTGCAGTACTGGGCATTTAACAAAACCCGGGAGGAATTGATTCAATTGCCGCTGTGGAAAAGCTGGAATCGTTTATTGCCGGCACTGGGTGAATTATTTTCCACCCCCGATATGGAAGTTGATGACCAATTTCTCTACCAGCAGATTCCACTGGTCATCGCCGAGCTGGAGCGCAGTTGCGAACACCCTGTTAACCACTCGCAGTCTTATCAACAGCTGGTGGAACAACTCATCGGGTACTTGATGGCCAGCATCCAGAAGCAAACGCTGGAAAACAGCCTTTTCCCCGCGCTCACCTACAGCAGCGGCCAAAGTAGCAGCAACACCCAGGTTCCCTACAGCCTGCTCAAACAAACCGAACAAATTCACCCGGGCGACTGGTTTATTTTTTACGGTGAAAATGACGAGACTCTGCGTTGCAAGCTGGCATTAAAAAACCAGGAGGTGGATCAATTGCTGCTGGTGGATCACACCGGGCGCAAAGTCATGATCAAAAGCCACAAGGATTTTGCCCTCTGTTTATCCACCGGTATTGCCCGCCCGCTCGCCCCACCGGATATCCAGGCGCTGATTGAAGCTACCCTGCCCGGCTGGATCGAGCGCGCAAACACCGGTGTGCAAGCACAATTGCTGCAGCAAAAACAGAAAGCCGAGCAATTGGTAAAAGCCCTCATTGCCAAGCAACAAGCTGCTGCAGAAGCGGCGGCAAAAGCGCGCGCCGAGGCAGAAGTGCGCATGCAGCAACACAACAAATGGCACAGCAGGCGGTGAGCGAATTGCAAGTTGGCGCCTGGCTGGAAATTCAACTGGAGAGCGAAAAACAGCGCGCAAAATTGTCGGTAATTATTGCCTCCACCAACAAATATATTTTTGCTGATCAGGTGGGGCGCAAATTGGCGGAATATACACGCGATCAATTGCAGGAGCTGGTCGCACAGGAGCAGATAAAAATTCTGCGCAATGGCGATAATTTTGAAGACCAACTGGCCAAAGTCATTCGCGGCCTGCGGCGTGACCTCAACTGATGAGGTCGCATTATTCACTCACTCAACTCACTCGTTAATTAACTACCTCATGGACAGCACTATGGCGATTAATTACAACGACTCCGAACAACGCCAGGAATTTCGCTTGGATAACCAGCTCACGGTGATTATCGAGCTGGACTCATCCGCCAGCGGCGACCCCACCCTGGTGGTCACGCAAAGCCTCGATATTTCCGCCAACGGCTTGCGCGTCATCGCCACCCAGGCCGTTGCGACCGATATTATTTTGCGCTGTTGTATCCGCGACGCCGAACACAATCGCCAGTTTTTACTGGTGACTGAAGTGAAATGGTGCCGCCCGCAAGCCGCCACTGGCGACTACTTGCTGGGCCTTGGCCTGTTTGATTCCGATGGCACCGATATAGTGGCCTGGAAGGAATACATCGCGCAGATGTGCGCAAACTAATTTCCCTTAAAGTACCAAGCAATCATCGCAAACCGATCACCCCGCCTTTTGGCCGCCCACCCGCCGCGGCCAACCACTCTCACGAAACCGCACACAGCTTTGCCAATAACATCTTACTCTGGGCACATCGAGTCAATGTCTCGATTCAAACCAATACAAGAGTAAGGAGATAATCATGTTTAATAAAAAAATGTTTTGTAACCGTCGCGTTAGCTGGGTTGCCATCGCAATAGCTATTACTACTGCCTGTGCCAGCGGCAGCCACAAGGCGGAAGCCGCGACCTCAATCACTGCCGTTGCACAAGGAAGCGCTTATGAATACCGCAGGCACTAATATCGACCTCAACACCGCACGCGAGAATTTTAAACAGCGCCGCTTTTTGAATATGCCGCTGGCCGGATTATTAACCTGGGCCGGTGTTGGGATTGGAGGAATATTTTTGGAGTCACCCCAGGCGAAAGCCTGGCTACTATTTATCGCCACTGGCAGCATCGTGTATATCGCTATGTTGCTCAGCAATGTGACGGGTGATCCCTTTTTTCACAAAGAAAAAAATCCCTTCGATAAACTATTTTTTCACTGCATACTCATGGCTCTACTGGTGTACAGCATTGGTATTGCGTTTTTCATACAGGATTATCGCTCACTGCCAGTGAGCATAGGCATTTTGACCGGGTTGATGTGGCTGCCATTCTCATGGATTGTCGAGCATTGGGTCGGAAGTTTTCATACCTTGGCGCGCACTACAATCACCCAGCGCCGCTACCATCATTGAACAACAGCCGTAGCACTTTTAGTACAAGGAAAATTCATTGGAAAACATTATACACAGCGCAACTCCGTCGCAAGAAAATAATCTGCATACATCAAATATTTATTTGGCAGTACAACTGACATTTTGGGGCGGTTATTTTCTCATCAACCTGCTATTTGTCGGCGTATCGGGTTATTACACGCACAGCAGTGCGCTCATTTTTTTGCTGCTGTCATTGCTCTTGGGATTCGCCAGTCACGGTTTACGCAAACTATACCATCGATATGCGCAACAACTTTCTACACTACATCTGGGCTTGCATTTGTGTTGGCTATTGCCAATTACCGCCCTTGTCGTACAAACCCTGCTGCACTGTTTAATTTTTTTGTCCATTCAATGGTTGGGCCCCAGCAATAATATTCAACCGGTTTCGGTGGGCAGCTTTATTGGCTACAGCATCAACACCGGCATTATGTTAATGCTCTGGTCGATCCTCTATTTATTCCAGCGCGAATTTAAACAGCGGCGCGAAACAGAAATTGCCCATTGGCGCGACCAGGCGAAATTGCGCGATATGGAATTGCAATTTTTGCGCAGCCAGATCAATTCACATTTTTTATTCAACTCGATTAATAACCTGCGTGCGTTAATTCTGGAAGACCCACAGGCCGCACGCCAGGGGCTATCGGATCTGGCAACCCTGTTACGCGGCCTGCTGCAAGTGGACAGCAAAATGACCGTCAGCTTGCGCGAGGAGCTGGACTGGGTGCGCGGTTACCTCGCGCTGGAATCACTGCAATTTGAACAGCGACTAAGTTATGCATTCCAAATCGATGAAAGATTGCTGGACGAAAAGGTTCCACCACTACTGCTGCAAACGCTGGTGGAGAACGCCGTAAAACACGGCATTGCCCGACGCCGGGCCGGCGGCCACATCCAGATCAATGCACAACGGCTCTCGCCCTCCCACTGGCAATTGGAAATCACCAACCCTGCAGCCGAATTGCCCGCTGAACACAGCGGCCAGAGTATCGGCCTAACCAATACGCACGCACGTTTAGCGGCGGCCTTTGGCAATCAAGCCAAGTTTGATTTGGCGTTTGGAGTTTCTGTTCGTGCACGTGTAGACTTACCCTTGCAAACCCCGCACTACCCATAACAATAACGCCTCGATTCCGAGACTTAAGACCATGAAAATCCTGATCGTCGATGACTCCCGCCTCGCGCGCAAGGAGTTGGCTGGCCTGCTGCTGCAACATCACCCCGAATGCGAAATCATTGCAGAAGCCGGCGATGTGCAAAGTGCCGTTAGTGCCATCAATCAATTGCATCCGGATTTGGTGTTGCTGGACATCAACCTACCTGACGGCACCGGTTTTGATGTACTGGAGCAGAGCAACTACACACCGTGCGTGATTTTTACCACTGCCTACGAAGAACATGCGGTACAAGCTTTTGAATACAACGCACTGGATTATTTGCTCAAGCCCATCACCCAGGATCGACTGGACACCGCCATGCATAAAATGGTGGCACGCGCGCAACATGTTCCGTTTAACCAACCGGAAAAAAGCCTAGATGCGCATATTTTTATTCGCGAGGGCGAACGCTGCCACTTTATAAAATTCCGCGAAATCAGCCGCATTGCGGTAGAGGGAAATTATGTGCGCGTGCACTTCGGCATTATGAGCGCGCCAGTATTGCGCTCATTAAATTATGTGGAAGCCAGATTGGATCCGCAGACATTTTTCCGCGCGAATCGGCAAGAAATTATCAACCTGAATTTTATCGACCGCATCGAGCCCTGGATTGGCGATGGCTTGATGATAGTGATGCAGGATTGCACGGAGGTGATAGCCTCGCGCCGCCAGGCGCGAGAGCTAAAGCAGAGGTTGGAATTTTAATATTTTGCCAAACGTTGCCGGGCATCAATGCCCCAGGAACTTTTGTCATCCAGGGCCAACGCTTGATCCAAAAACTTTTTAGCTGCTGTTGAGTTTCCACTTACATCATAAACAACGCCAGCATGATAATGAATCACTCCGGAGGAAGGTGCAATTTGTGTCGCACGAACCAACAATTCCGTTGCTTCGCTATAGCGTTTTTGCTGATACAAAATCCATCCCAGGGTATCCATTAATTGCGCATTATCGCGGGTGAGTCGATTAGCTTTGCGTGCATTTTTTTCAGCATCATCTAACTTTCCTTGTTCTGCTTGCAAAGTCGCCAGATTATTTAATGCCACAACATTCTCAGGCTCCCGTTCTAGCACGCGAAGGTAAACTGCTTCGGCTTGAAAAAGTTGCTTATCTTGTTGCAGAAGCGTGGCATAAAATAAAGCTTCAGGAACTTGCTCACCGCGAACTTCATACAATTGCTTCGCTGTTGCTGCAGCCGCCGTCTGCCTGCCCAACTTGCTTTGAACCAAACTCATCGCTCGCAGAACATCTGGATTCTGTGGCCTCAGCTGATTGGCTTTTTCAAAATAGGTTAGCGATTCATCGTAGCGCCGCAATGCCGCAAGCTCGCTGCCAATGCGAAACTGCAACAAGCTGCTTTTCGGAAATTTTTTTGCACCCGCCAACAGCGCTTCCAAACCGGTATCCAGATTATTTTGCGCACGTTCCAATTCCGCCAGCATGGTATAAGTTTTTGGCTGAGCAGTGCCTTTGGTTATCCCTGCTCGTAAACGTTTAATCGCCTCCTGCGGTTGCTTTTTATCCAGATAGTAATCCGCGAACTTGTGGTCAAGTGCTGCGGGATTTGCGCCCTTGGCAATTGCGGTAGCAAATGCAGTATCTGCTGCATCAATCTGACCCAATGCCAAAGCCAACTCACCTTGTTCAACATAAGCAGCTTTCCAATCGGAATGTTTGGCAAGCAGTTTTTTCAATGTTAGGTTTGCCGCATCCAATTGCAGGTTTTTGCGTTGACTCACAGCCAAGCCTAACAAAAACTCCCGAGTATCTGGTTGTAACTCCAATGCGCGAGCATATCTTTGACTCGCGCTTGAGAATTGTTTTGCGCCTAAATAAGATGTGGCAAGAATAGCTTGCACACCAGCATCAGCAACACTTAAGGGAGTACGCGGTGCAAGGTATTCAAGGGCTTGATCATAGGCACCTTGCTTGTTTAATAGCTGTGCAAGGTTTGGAGCTACGCCCAGATATTCATTACCCGTACCAATCAATCCCTTCTTCAAGTACTGAATAGCATCAACATTTTTTTTCTGGTATTCGTACAACAAACCCAGTCGCTGATTAGCAATCCGATTGCCGGGTTGAATTTTGAGTGATTGCTTTAATGACTGCTCTGCCGCATCCAGTTGCCCTAACTCCATTTGCACAATACCCAGCTTGCTCCAGGGGCCGACTTGCGCAGGCTCAAGTTGCGTAGCTTGCTGGAACTCTTTCAGCGCACCTTCAAGATCCCTGGAATAAAACAGCACAGTGCCCAGAACTTCATGGGCCAAACCGGACTTTGGGTCTTTTTGAATTGCCGCACGAGCAACTTGCCCAAGCTTCTCCAAACCAGCCTTACCTGGTTCAACGGTTATATTGGAAAAAGCTTCAGCCCCGGGACGATTTTCCAATTCGATATTCGGTGCAGGGCTCGCACCATGATCGGTAAATGCAGACGCAGGCTCCTGAGTAAATAAGGCCGCATTAGCTAGCACAGCACTAAAAGCCAGGCCGCAACTGATAGCAAACTGGCACAAATACTTTCCGGCCTGATAACGGGATTTACCTAAATGAGATATGGATACAAGAGCAGTCACTGCCAACTCCTTTGTGTGGAACCTATGTTATTTATTAATGGACACTCACCGCTGTCCCTGTTCGCCATCATATACTGATCAATACTTGCGACAACCCCTTCATTCAATTACTCATTCGAGATTGATTCATTGCAAGCTAATCAGCAACTTTCCAGATTCCCAATAACGAAAAAAGCGGCCCAAAGGCCGCTTTTTTCTTAAGGACTGTATTAGGCAGCACGAATGCGGCGACGGGTCAAACCCAAGCCGAGCAAGCCAACACCCAACAACAGCAAACCACTTGGCTCTGGAACAGAAACACCACCAGTCACCACGATATGGTCTTTTTCGCTGGCAACAATACCATTGTTAACCAGACCATGGGTCAAGAAATCGTAAGTTCCAACTTCTTTGCCCGTGAAGGTAACAGAGAAGGTGAAAGAACGAGAGATACTGCGATCAAAGCTACCTACCGCTGAATCACCAACACAAGCACCCGTATCAGCAGTCAAACAGGTAACGGAAACATCAACACCCGGCAAACCAGCACCCAGGTCGTCAACGCTCACCTTGGTATAAGTAGCAAATGAATCTTCCACACCAGCCATAATGGAAGCTACCAACGCGTCTGAGCTAACAGAGCTGGAAACGATGCTGCCACCGGTAGCTGTTGCCAGTACAGTTGGATCAATACCGCCAGCGTAGGAGCAAGTCATACAGTAGTAACCACTGCCGAAATCGATACCGATAAAGGTAACGTCATTGGCAGCCAGGGCAGCTTGTGCAGATGCCAGAGTTGAGCCATCAGACTCTTTAAAGGTTGCATCACCCAGAGCAATGATGAAACGAGAAGAACCTGGTCTCCAGGTAGTATTCTCAGCAGCCAACTGAACAGCGTGAATACCTTCTTCAGGGAAGTCACCACCGCCACCACCGTCATACAGATTGATAGCGTTGATTGCTGCAATACCGGCTGCAGTATTGGTGGTCAGGTCAGTATTCAAACCCGAGCCTGGCTCGCTGTAATAGCCAGAACCAGTGGCCAGATCACCAAAACCGGCAAGGCTGGACAACAGGTTAGCAGCAGCAGCTTTCGCGGCAGCAATAACACTGCCCATACTGCCAGAGGTGTCGATCAGGAATACAACGTCCAACACACCACTGGTTACCGATTCTTCAACAGTTACGGTTTTGGTAATAGTTACGCTTTCACCAACACCGAGAGTTGCGGCATAGGATTCAGGGGAAATAGTGTCAGCGTTAGCAGCAACTGGCAGAACCAGAGCAGCTGACAATGCGAGTTTTTTAAACAGATTCATGGCATCAGATCCTTCACTAAAATTGAATGATTGGTTTAGGTTCAACGGCACTAGGTCCGCTCTAGTTATTAGCGCTAATACGTTCACTCAAATTGCCCGTCTCTAACAGCCCGTGCAGTTCAGCATTCCTTAATAACGCAAAGCAAAGAACCCTCAGCAAGATCCAAACCAAAATCAAAAAAACTATTAAGATCAATGGGGAAAGCCCATTTTATGGCGTGTAATTGCGCCTTTCCTGTAAATATCCTCGACAACCCCCCCGAACACCCATGCCCCACAAAACGTGCATCTTGGCGTAGTACAAAAAACCGACACACATCACCGATTGCATCGAAAAAAACGCCTATTTCAGCAGGTAAACCACATAAACCTGTGCAGTAACTTTCATCACACCAGGCTCAAAGGGTTCAGATGAATCTGTCATTTTCATCGCCATGGCACCCGACTCACGCGCAGAACTTCCCATCAAGCTGCGCGCCGGGCGCAACTCCCAGCGCTCATTGCCGCGATTATTAAATTCCGAAATCGACCAGGGGTCGCCAATTTCACGCCCCTGGGATTTGGCCAGGCGCACTGCGCGTGCTTTGGCATCGAGCATCGCGGCAGTTTGTACTTTTTCTTCCACCTCTTTCTTATCAGCAACGGTTAAATTAGTGTTGATGGTTTCAGAAATTTTTGCATCCACCAGTGCTTTCATCATCTCCGGATATTTTTTCAAATCGCGCAAAGTGATATCGACCTGACGCGACACATTGTTGCCTGTTAACACGCGTTGATTATCGCGGTAGTCATATTCGGGGCGAATATTCAGCGCGGTAGTAGCAACATCCTCAGATTTAATGCCAAACTTTTTAACGGTATCGATCAATAAACGTGAGCGCGCATCCACGTCGTTTTTAGCTTTGGCTAAATCAATATCCACCGTTTGGATGCTGAGCGTAAACGTCATGATATCCGGTTCGATTTCCAATTCCGCCGAACCCTCAACATACACATGGGGTTGATTTGGCAAGGGCGTCGCCATCGCCGGGATACTTAGCAGCAGGGATGCAATGGCAGGAATCAGAAACTTCGCGGGGTCTAACATTTTCATAACACTACTCTTCATGATATTGCTCCGGTTAAAAAGGCCTGTTCACTATAGTCGTGGAGCCTGAATATCTGCCAAATCAAATGTTTAAAAATGTAACGCGGATCAATTTCAGGCACACTATCGCTTTTCTCCATTTGCACCCGACCAATGAGCCAACCCGACCTTAACCAACTTGCCTGCGATATCAAACATTGGGGCCGCGAACTGGGGTTTCAGCAGGTCGGTATTACCGATATAGACTTGAGCGAAGCCGAAGTCCGCCTTAAGGAATGGCTCGCCAAGGGCTATCACGGCAGCATGGAATGGCTCGCCGCGCACGGCAATAAACGCTCACGCCCGGCAGAATTACTGCCCGGCACTGTGCGGGTAATTTCGGTGCGAATGGATTACCTGCCCGGCGATACCGGGCAAATCAAAATCCTTAAAGATCCCACCAAGGCCTATGTGTCGCGCTATACCCTCGGGCGCGATTACCACAAATTAATCCGCAAGCGCCTGGGCATCCTTGCGCAACAGATTGATGATGCCCTGCCCGCCGATTATGAATTCAAAGACCAGAATCGCGCCTTTGTGGATAGCGCCCCGGTCATGGAACGCCCGCTCGCAGAAAAGGCCGGGCTGGGTTGGACTGGCAAACACACACTGATCATCAACAGCAACGCCGGCAGTTGGTTTTTCCTCGGCGAGATTTTTACCTTTGTCCCTTTACCGGTTGATGAACCTGCGCAGCCCAATCAATGTGGCGAATGCACCGCCTGCCTGAAAGTCTGCCCTACGGATGCATTCCCCCGCCCTTACGAATTGGACGCACGCCGCTGCATCTCCTACCTGACTATCGAAAACAAAGGTGCCATTCCCGAAGAGTTCCGCGAGCCCATCGGCAATCGTATTTTTGGCTGCGATGACTGCCAGGCCATCTGCCCCTGGAATAAATATGCGCAATTCACGCAGGAAAAAGATTTCCTGCCGCGCCATGGCCTGGCCGATAGCGACCTGGTCGATTTATTTAACTGGACGGAAGATGAATACCTGGCGCGCACCGAAGGCTCGGCGATTCGACGTATCGGTTATGAGGGTTGGCTGAGAAATTTGGCGGTGGGGCTGGGTAATGCCCCGAGCGATGAGCGGATCATCACTGCGTTAACAACTAAACGCGAGCACACATCACCTTTAGTGCAGGAACATATCGATTGGGCATTAAACCAGCAGGCCACTCCCAACCGTCGTCGCAAACGTAAAATTCAGCAAAACCGCCCCACCGATTGACATAACCAATCCCCAAAATAGCCAGAAGTTTTACTGCCTCGGCTATTCTTTTGACGCATAAACGGGAATAATACGCACCCCTTCAAGAGCGCGACCACTCAAGAGTTGTGCCATTAGTGTTTAGAAATCGGTCAATCAATGCACCCTGCCCCTCCGAACAGCGAGGCCAGCGGCAGTGTTTGGTGATATGGCCGGAACTGTCCTGTTGCAATGCTTCCGTGGGTAGGACATCAACCACAACGATAGGCTATTACTACTATGAAACCACTTTCCGATATAGGCTTGGTTGGCTTGGCAGTGATGGGGGAGAACCTCATCCTCAATATGGCAAGCAAAGGCTATACAGTTACCGCTTACAACCGCTCTGTAGAAAAAGTAGATGCCTTCATCGAAGGCCGCGCCAAGGGCAAAACCATTCGCGGCGCGCGCTCTATTGAAGAGCTGGTGCAGTCACTGGCCAAACCACGCAAAATCATGCTGATGGTAAAAGCCGGTAAAGCGGTAGACGATTTCATTGAACAACTGATTCCACACCTGGAAGCTGGCGACATCATCATCGACGGCGGCAACACCCACTTCCCCGACACCGACCGTCGCACCGCGTACCTCGCGAGCAAAGGCCTGCGCTTTATTGGCACTGGCGTTTCCGGTGGCGAAGAAGGCGCACTGACTGGCCCATCCATCATGCCCGGCGGCTCGCCCGAAGCCTGGCCATTTGTAAAAGATATTTTCCAGGACATCTCCGCCAAAGTAGCCGATGGCTCACCTTGCTGTGATTGGGTTGGCGAGAACGGCGCTGGCCACTTTGTGAAAATGGTTCACAACGGCATTGAATACGGTGATATGCAATTAATTTGCGAAGCCTACCAATTGCTGAAAGATGTAGCTGGCCTGACCGCTGACCAAATGCACGAAGTATTTGCCGAGTGGAACAAAGGCGAACTCGATTCTTACCTGATCGAAATCACCCGCGATATCCTCGCGTATAAAGACACTGACGGCGAACCATTGGTAGAGAAAATCCTCGACACCGCCGGCCAAAAAGGTACCGGCAAGTGGACTGGCGTAATCGCGCTGGATTTGGGTGTACCTCTCACCCTGATTTCTGAAGCTGTATTTGCGCGCTGCCTGTCATCGCAAAAAGCCGAGCGCGTTGAAGCTGCCAAAGTAATTAAAGGCCCGGCCGTGACTATCACCGCCGACAAACAAGCCTTTATCGATGACCTGCGCAACGCCGTATTCGCGTCAAAAATTATTTCTTACGCACAGGGTTATTTGCTGATGCGTGAAGCGGCCAAAGAATACGGCTGGCACTTGAACTACGGCGGCATCGCATTGATGTGGCGCGGCGGTTGTATCATTCGTTCATCCTTCCTCGGCAATATCAAAGAAGCATTCGACAAGAATCCTGAATTGAAAAACCTGCTGCTGGATGATTACTTCGCCAAGACTGTTGATGCAGCACAAGCCGGCTGGCGTCGTGTTGCAGCGGCTGCAATTGCGAACGGCATCCCTGCTCCAACCATCACCTCAGCCCTCACCTACTTCGACGGCTATCGCACTGCACGCTTGCCCGCCAACCTGCTGCAAGCGCAACGCGACTACTTCGGCGCGCACACCTACGAGCGCACCGACAAACCACGCGGTGAATTCTTCCACACCAACTGGACCGGCCGCGGCGGCAACACCGCATCGACCACTTACAACGTTTAAGGTTTTAAACGCGGTGTGAGAAAACAAAAAACCCGAATCAGAAATGGTTCGGGTTTTTTATTTCAGCAAACAAATTACACAGGATCATAGATAAATGAATCAAACACGCCAAACCACTTTGGCGCTAGCCCTTCGCTCAGCATTGAAAAACAAACTTGAAGATGTATGGCTATACCTTAAAGATGACAGCACACCAACAGCTAGCACAATTTGCCTATTAGTCAGAGACTCGGAATATTTCAGCGAAGAGATAGCTAAATCTTTAGGGTTTAATCAAGAAGGACTAGATACCCAACTAATGAAAGGCGTAGCGCTTTGTGCTGCCCAATTTCAAAATCCACCATCAGACGAACTACTTGTAGAATCATTTATATACTACTGGCGTTTTGATACTTGGCTACCAGAACCAGGGGCGCCAGAGCCTCCCTCGGGGGAAATAACCATGCAAAATGAAGCCAGGAAATTCTATGAAATCCTGGAACCAGAACGCTCAGATGTCGCTTGCAGAAAAGCTGGATGCAGTAGAGGAGCGATAAGTTTAAGCATCTACTGCCGACCTCATCACTTTGAGATGATTAAGCACACCGAATGCCCATTTGATGATTAACCCACTCACAAAAAGATACGGAAATTCAACATAATGCTACGCGGCCTGAATCACATCACCATCGCAGTCAGCAACCTTGATGTTTCTTTTGATTTTTACACTCAGCTATTGGGTTTCAAACCCCACGCACGTTGGGATGCAGGTGCCTATTTAAGCTTGGGGGATTTATGGCTCTGCTTATCCTGCGATAGAGCAATCCCCAGCCAAGACTATTCGCATATTGCATTCGACTGCGCAGCAGATAAATTCAATCTAATCGCCGCGCAATTACGTGAAGGTAAAGTCATTGAATGGAAGCAAAACACCAGCGAAGGTAATTCTTTATATTTTCTTGATCCCGATGGACACAAATTGGAAATTCACTGCGGAAATTTGCAAAGCCGTTTGGACTCCTTAAAAGAAAAACCCTACAAAGGGTTGGTGTGGTTTTAACCCGTAGGTTGGGGTGAGGAACGAACCCCAACATTCGAAATCGCAAACGGCACATTGTTTTATTTATGCGAAAGGCTTAACGAACCACGAATTGAGTATTGTCGGCTGCGGATACATGGTCATGTTGGGGTTCGTTCCTCACCGCCAACCTACATTTACATCGATAAAATTTAAAGGAATACCATGAACAACCACTGGCTTTACAAAACCACATTAAAAGGCAATCTCGTTACTTTAACTCCATTATAACGCGAGCATGCCGACGCACTTGTTGGAGCCGCATCTGATGGTGAGCTATGGAATCTCTGGTACACATCTGTACCAAACAGCACAAGCATTGATACTTATCTTGATCAGGCATTCACAGACCAATCGAACGGTCGCGCGTTATTATTCGCGGTGATTGATAATGCCACGCAAAACGTTATCGGCACTACGCGCTATTGCAATGCGGACAATCTGAATCACCGCGTTGAAATTGGTTACACCTGGTATGCAAAGTCATTTCAACGAACCGGCGTGAATACTGACTGCAAGTATTTATTGCTCACTCACGCATTTGAAACACTAAACGCTATCGCCGTTGAGTTTCGTACCCACTGGCATAACCAATCGTCACGCAATGCGATTGCACGACTTGGGGCAAAGCAAGATGGAATACTGCGCAACCACCAGAAAAATTCCGAAGGGATTTATCGAGATACAGTCGTGTTCTCGATTATTGATCAGGAATGGCCTACGGTTAAGAAAAACCTGATGTATAAAATGGATCGATAATTTTAATGGTTGATGTCGATTTATGGATACCCCATCCGACTATGTGATAAATCCATTCCAATCATCGCATCCCCGGGAGCTCGCAATGTCCACCACCGAAAAAATTAAAGGCCCTGCATCCTATTTTCCCTCCATCGAAACCAAATACGGTCAGCCGGTTGAACACTGGTTCAAATTGCTCAGACAACAAAAAGACCTGAAGCATATGGAAATGGTGAACTGGCTTAAGAGCGAACACGGAATGGGGCACGGGCATGCCAATGCGTTGGTGGCTTACATGCGGGATAAGGAGAAACGCTAAGCCGTTCAAAATGAACGGAAATCCGGCGTGCGAATTCACCAGTAGCTGCTATAAATAGTCTTACACACCATATAACAGCTACCCGGTTTCACCCATTCCATAAATAAAAATGACGCCAACAATTTCCGCTATAGCTCGACTCGCACGCCTATTCGCTCTCATTAACGGCGGAGGGCTATTTGTTGCCTATGCCCTTCTGAGTGCACTCTCACTCAGCGTGCAATCCAGTATTGCCGCTCAAACAGAGGCTTATCCAAAAAATATTTACTTTCGCAATATCATGCAGAACCAGGATATTGCCTTGGGCGAAGTGGAAGCCATACTTCAGGACTATCAGGGGTTTATGTGGCTCGGCGGACGCAATGCGCTCTTGCGCTACGACGGTTATGAATTTTTGCCTATTCCCGCGGCGAAAGACCCGCAGGACCTAAGCAAAACCGAAGCGGTAAACCAAGTTTTGGATTTAGTCGAAGACAAACAACATAACCTGTGGGCGGCAACTCGCTCAGGATTGTATCGCTATGATCGCGACCACGAAGTTCTGGTTCCGATAAAAAGCCTCAGTTCCCTGCTTGATGCAGGTGGCGCCGTTAACACGATTGCAGAAAATAGCGA